>JACRBO010000341.1 GCA_016219235.1 Chloroflexota bacterium | reverse complement strand
GGCGGCGATGACGCAGGCCGTTGTCGCGGACTTGCAGCCGATTGTGAAGCAGCGCAATCTCCAGCTGGTCGTCGGCGATCTATCGCGCGTGCCGACGCTGTCCGCCGATCCCAACTACCTGCGTCGCGCCATCACCAACCTGCTCGACAACGCGATCAAGTACACGCCCGATGGCGGCACGGTCAGCCTGGACACCGTCCCGGAAGAGGAGGCCATCCACCTGGTGGTGGCCGATACGGGCATCGGGATCGATCGGGCCGAGCAGGAACGTATCTTCGATAAGTTCTACGTGCTGGAAGACACCGACTTTCACTCCACCCATCGCAACAATTTCCTGGGCGGCGGCTTCGGGCTGGGCCTGGCCGTGGTACACGGCATCATCCGCGCGCATGGCGGCCGCATCTGGGTGGAAAGTGAGGGGCTGGATGCAGCCCGTCTGCCGGGCAGCCGGTTTCACATCCTGCTGCCGCTGACGCCGCCGTCGCCCCGGCAGCCCGACGACAAGTGATGTAAACACAGTATGCCTCCGTCACGCAACCAACGCAACGGCATTCGCGCCGCGCTGCTCTCGGCTTTGGTGCTGGGCACCACGCCCATCCTGGGCAAACAAGCCTATCTGGCCGGGATGGACGCGTATAGTCTGACGGCGCTCCGCACACTGGCCGCGGCGCTGGTGCTGTGGGCTATTTTTCTCTCCAGCAAACGCCGCCGAAAATTCATCTTCATCTATCCGGCCGGTATCATGATCTCCTTCGCCGCCGGCGCGCTCAACGGCTTCAGTTCGCTGCTGTACTACAACGGTCTCACCCGCATCGACGCCGGTCTGGGGCAGATGTTGTACGCGCTGTATCCACTGTTCGTCGTCGTCGTGCGGCGGCTCGACGGTCAGGCGATTTCCAATTGGACCAAAGTGCGGCTGGTGATGGCGCTAATCGCGGTGGCGTTGTTGGTGCAGGTGGGCAGCGGCCAGATCGATCCGGTGGGCGCGGGCCTGATGTTGGGCGCGGGCTTCATGTACGCGCTGCACCTGGCGGTGAGCCAGCGCGTGCTGTATGAAATGCCGCCGCAAACCGTGGCGTTGTACGTCCTGACGGCGATGACGGCGGTTGTCTGGGTGGCGTTCCTGATTCACGGCCCCGGCGATGTGACGGTGGCCGGCCTGTCGCCGATGTTCGCCCTGGCCGCGATTACGATCTTCTCGCGCCTGATGATGTTCATGGGCGTCAAGCAGCTGGGCAGCGTTCAGACCGCGCTGCTGGGTGTGACCGAGATTCTGGTGGCGGTCTTCCTGGCGATCGTAACGCTGGGCGAACAACTGGTGCCGCGCCAGTGGATCGGCGCGTTCATCCTGGTCGCCAGCCTGCTGCTGATGCTTTTCGAACCGGGGATGGGGCTAGATATTTTCAAGCGCAAGGCCGCCCGGCCGCAGCCCGCCGTGCACCCGCTTGGCAAATAATGGCAGGTCGCCGCAAAAGATCACACAGAGCACGAAAGAAAATCTGCGGCCTTTGCGATCTCTGCGTTCTTGTGTGGCAGGTCGGTGTTGACGTAGCAGCGCTTATCCCTTGATCGCCGCCAACACCCGGAACCGATTATCCTCATACGCCACACGGACGTGTGCAAATCGATCGGCCAGTTCGCGTTCATAGCGCAAGAACCGATTCGCCACCAGCCACAACGTCCCGCCCGACCTCAGCACGCGCGCTGCATCGATCACAAACTGTCGCGCCACCGCATAGTCCGTGCCTACGCCCTGATGAAACGGCGGATTGGTCACGACCGCGTCAAATGTCCGATCGAACACGGCTGAACCGCAATCACTGATCAGCACTTCGGTGTTCAACACCCGATTGATCTCATACGTCCGATGGGTCGCTTCGATGGCGAGCGCGCTGGCGTCGACACTCACCACTCGATCGGCCAGCGTGGCCGCCACCAGCCCGATCAAGCCACTGCCGCAACCGAGATCCAGTACCGAATCCGCGCGATTCAACTGCATCGTTTCGATCAATGCCCGGCTGCCGTCATCCAATCGATCCCAGGCGAAGACGCCAGGGCACGCCGTATAGCGCCACGTCTGATCGCGCACAGCGACGGTGTGTTCCGTGAACTCTGGATCGTCACTCAGGTCGATCGATTCACCCCGCACGCCCACCGCCACTCGATGCGCGGCTTTGATCTTGATCACGTTCATCGACCCGATGAGATCACGCGCGTCGTCGATCAGGCTCTTTACGCCGCCGCGATTCGCCCCGCCGATGTACAATCGTCCGCCGACCTTGAGGGCGCGGATCGCCGATCGGATGAGCCGCCGCCCGACTTCTCGTCCTTTGGGCGCGTTGATGATCGCCACATCGCAAGCATCTCGCGTGGACGAAGCCGTCATGCCCCGCGTAGCGTGCTTCCGTCGGGCATCCACATCGATCGGGTCACTGGATTCCCGCCAGGTGCCTGCGGGAATGACACTGTGCAAACCGTTGGCCTGTAGCGTGCGCCTGGCCGCTTCCACCGCAACGCCGTTATCATCGTACAGCTTCACCTCTGCGCCGCGCGCCAGCAGCGCCGCACCGACGAGGCCCGTGCCGCAGCGCAGATCGATCACGCGCGCGCCGGGTTCAACGTCGACGGCGTCGGCCAGCAGCCGTTCGGCCAGCAACGTATCCGGCAAACCGGGTTTGGTGGCGATGGTGAACTCGCGATCACGCACGGTAAGGTGGGTTGGCTGCCAGGTGTAATAAGTCATCGTGGTTGAGACCTGTCAGGTGGCGCAGAATGTGCTTGTTTTTCAGGCATTTCGTGCGCCACCTGACAGATCTGAAGGCTACTCAAACAACTGGGCGATTTCATCGCGGACGAAACGCGGAATGGGCCGCAGTTCGTCGCGCTGCTTCACATACACCGTCGGCTCATCACTTTTGCCCGTCACGCGACCGATCACCGTGGCATCGATGTTGGCATCACGCAGCGCCGTGACGATGTGACGCGCATCCACCACGTCGGCGGCAATGAGCAGCGACCCGGACGCGATCACGCCCCACAGATCGAGGCCATAGCGGTTGCACAGCGTGCGCGTTTCAGGGTACGACGGCACGACCGCGCCATCGATCGTGAAGTTGACGCCCGCCGCCATGGCCAGCTCATTCAGCGCCGTCGCCAGCCCGCCTTCGGTGGGATCGTGCATGGCATGAACGCCGCCCGCCGCGATGGCCAGGCGCGCATCGGCTGCCACCGAAATGCCCGGCACGTGCAGAAAATTCTTGCAGCGCTCCAGATAGTCGGCGCTCAAGCCCACGGCGAGTTCGAGATAGCGCTCGCGCGCCAGAATCGCCGTGGCTTCCACCGCCAGCCGCTTCGTCAAGATAATAGCGTCGCCGGGGCGCGCGCCGGTGGGCACGATCAACCGCTCGCGCGGGACGAGGCCCAGCATGGAGCCGAGCACGATCGGGCGCTTGAGATCGTGCGTGATCTCTGTATGGCCGCCCACCACCGTCACCTTCAACTCGGCGCAGGCCGCTTGAATATCGTGAAAAATCTTATCGACCAGTTCGGAGTCCGCCGTCAGCGGCAGCAATATCGTCGACAGAAACCAGCGCGGCGTCGCGCCCGTGGTGACGATGTCGTTGGCGTTGACGTGCACCGCGTACCAGCCGATCTCGTCGGTGGCAAACGTGATGGGATCGGACTTGGCGACCAGCAGTTGATCGCCGCCGAAGTCGAGCACGGCGCAATCGCGGCCCACGCCCGGTCCCAGCACCACGGCAGTATCGCGCGCGGGAAGTTGGTTCAGCAAATGCGCCAGATAATGGTTAGGGAGTTTGCCCAGTGGAAACATGTGAACCCTTTGGCCTACTGTACAATCTTCATGCCCAGGAAGCGCGTGATGATGTGCCGCCGCCACACGAAGCGCACGACAAAGAACCATACGACCACGCCGACAGTAACGATGCCCACCGATAAGGGATCGAGTGTCGCCAAAGCGAAGACGTTGCGCAGTGACGGCACGATCGAGATGAGGGTGAAGGCCAACAACAGACCGCCAGCCATGACGGTGGGCCGCCAATCGCCGCTGGGTACATCGCCGCCCGCCAGCCACTCGATGGGCGGCTCGACGAAGACCACCAACAGCAAGCCCGTCACCACCAGGAACGACGTCAATGTCGTCTGCGCCAGCGGAATCGCGGAGGCGAACTGCTGCGCGATTTGAGTAGACGACAGATTGGCCGGGGCCAGCGGCCCGCTGATCGGCAGCAACAACGCCGCATAAAACACCATCAGGCCGATGGCGCTGGTGAACAGCACAGGCGTCAGCACGAAGTTAGCCAACCGCTGCACCATGCTGCCCTTAAGCGTCTGGCCGGGTCGCGCCCACAGCGCCAGCATCACCGCCGGAATGCCGACGGAGAGCAACGTCACCAGCGAGCCGTGTCGCAGCGCCAGCGGGAACACGCCGATGATCAACGATGAGACGATGAGCAGCGCCATCGTCAGGATGCGCGTCAGGAACAGCCGCAAAATATCCTGCATGCCGTTGACAATGCGCTGGCCTTCTTGCACGGCGGGCGCGAGCGCGGCAAACGAGTCCTTCATCAACACGATGTCGGCCACGGCGCGCGTGGCCTGACTGCCGCTCTGCATGGAGATACCCAGGTTCGCCTTCTTCAGCGATAACACATCATTCACGCCGTCGCCGATCATCGCGACATAGTGGCCGTGCTGTTTAAGCGCATCAACCAAATGCTCTTTCTGCTGCGGTGTGATGCGGCCAAAGATCGTGGCCGACGAGGCCGCCGCGTTGAATTGATCGTCCGTCATCTGTTGTAATTCGATGCCGCTGACCAGGTTCACGCCTTCGCCCAAGCCTGCTTGCTTTGCCAGGGCATAGACTGTTTCGGGATTGTCGCCCGAAATGATCTTGGGCTGCACGCCCGATTTGATAAAGGCTTCCAGCGTTTCCTTGGCTTCGGGCCGTAGTTCGTCGCTCAGGCTCAACAATCCGATCGGCCGCATACCTGCCGGCAATTTGGACTCATCACCGTTATCCTGCAACTGTGCCCCATCGGGATGATGCGCCACCAACAACACGCGCAAGCCTTGATCGGTTAACTGGCTGGACTGCGCCGTGATGGATTGCCACAGTTCAGAATCCACCTCGCTCGCGCCATCGAGATAGGGCTGCAGCATCTCGGGCGCACCCATCGCATACAGGCCGCTGTCTTGAAACGCCACCGCGCTCCACTTGCGCGCCGACGAAAACGGCACGTCCGCTAACACCGGCTGCCGATCGGCTTTGTAGGCGGCCGCCACGGCTTCGGCGGTTTTGTTCAACGTGGCCGCACTCGCCACCATCGTGCCCAAAATGTGCTGCAGCTGCGCCTTATCAAAATCGATCGGGTACACGTCGTCAACCTTGAGCCGATTGGCCGTGAGCGTGCCCGTCTTATCGAGGCACAACACATCGACATTGCTCAACGACTCGATCGCGTTGCTCTGCTGAACGAGCGCGCCAAAGCGAATGATGCGCACCGCGCCCAGCGCGTACGCCACCGAGATCGACAGGAACAGACCGTTGGGGACCAGCCCCACGACGAGCGTTGCATCGGCGATACTGTCTGACGCGGCGAGGTTGTTGATGACCGAGTTGAGAAACAGCAGGAATTCAAGGTAAATGACAATGACAAGCATGATGCGCACGACGAGGTAGACTTCGTTTTGCAGCGGGGTCAGCACACGGCGAAAAGCGCGCGCGCCGGCGGTGATTTCATTGGCCAGACTTTGCGTGCCGACTTTCTCCACCACGAACAGGGCGCTGCCATTGACGCAGAAACTGCCTGAAAACACGCCGTCGCCAGCCTGTTTCGGGATCAGATTGGACTCGCCCGTCAACTGCGATTCGTCGACCTGCATCTTGCCGTCGCCGATCACTCTGCCGTCCAGCACGATCTGATCGCCCGGCCCCACCTTCAGCACGTCGCCCACGACTAATTCTTCAGGCGGGACGCTGCGCTCCTGACCGTCACGGACGACAGTGGCCGTGGGCCGCGTGAGTAAAGCGATCTGATCGAGCGTGCGTTTGGCGCGAATCTCCTGCACCACACTCACGGCGATGTTCAGCGAGATCACGCCCACCGAGACCAGGGCATCGCTGGCGCGGCCCACCAGAATCAAGGCGACGGCCAGCACAAAGATCACGATGTTGATGAAGGTGAAGACATTCTCGCGCACGATCTGCGCATACGTGCGGCCGGTGGGCGGCAGCGCGCTGTTACCTAGGCCCTTCGCCCGCCGCTCGGTGACTTCCTGCGTGGACAAACCGTTGATCGATACAGCCGACAGTGGTGCAGAAGAATCACTCATACGCCCTCGCCCCGGTTAACTTAGCTAGTGGCGGCGATTATACCATCACCTTTGTGCTCAACGAGAGCCGGACGGAAAACGCAGCAATTCTCATTTTGAATCTGACCGCTCTCGACGGATTGCCCAATCCGTCGCCAGGCCGCTGGATTTGGCAATCCAGCGGGAGCATATCTGCCAAATTGAGAATTGCTGCGGAAAACGCCAGCCGCGGCGCATGGTTGACGTCCGTCGCACGCCTGCGGCCAGTGATCAACTCTTTGGCAAAAGCCTCGGAGTGTGATATAACCGCGCGCAGACTAAGGGAAGTGACGGTCGGTCTAGATCATGCGCCACACGCTTATCGCAGGTCTGGCGGGTCTGTTTTGCCTGACGATTATCACTGCCTGCCAACCGGCCGGCAGCCTCACGCCCGATCAGGCGGCCACCCCCGCGCCTCGATCGATCGAAGCACCGATCGCACCAACCTTGACGATTGATGCCGCAGTGAGCATGGCGATCGTTCACACCGTCCAGGCAGGTGACAATTTGTTTCGCATCGCGCAGCAATATGGCGTCTCGCTGAGTGAATTGGCACGCATCAACCACATCAGCGATCCGGCCCAGATCCGCATCGGGCAAAAACTGACCATTCCGCTGGGCACGCAGCCCGATCCAGCCACGGCCACTCCCACGCCGACGATCACGCCACGCCCGACCGAGACGCCCGCGCCCGTCAGCACGCCCGTGCCCGGCGGCACGCTCACGCCGGGCGACCCGCCGACGGCGACACTCGTGCCATCGACCGACGTCAACGGCATCGCGATCGATCAATTTGTGATCATGCCGCCCGCCGTGCAGGCGAACATGCTCAAGATTTTCGCCGCCGGGCAGGCACTGGGTCGCAACGCGCGAGCCTATTCCAAAGTCGGCGACAGCACCATCGAGAATCCGCATTTCATGTTGCGCTTCGACAGCGGGCCATATGATCTGGGCCGGTATGCATATCTGCAGGACATCATCAACGTCTATCTCGGTTCGCACGCACGCTACAGTGTCGCCGTACACCGCGGCATTCACGCCTGGTCATTGATGAATCCGCAGTGGGCGGACAAAGATCAATGCGAGCCGAATGAAGGGCCGTTGCCCTGTGAGATTCGCCTGCACAATCCCAGTGTGGCAATCTTCCGGCTCGGCTCCAATGATGTGGGCGCGCCCGATCTGTTCAGGCAGGGCATGCAGGACGCCATCACGTATTGCATTCAGCAGGGCGTGATTCCCATCATCGGCACCAAGGCCGATCGGCACGAGGGCGAGGGCAACCTCAACAACAACATCCTGCGTGAACTGGCCGCCGACAACAACCTGCCGCTCTGGGATTTTGACATCGTGGCGCAGACGCTGCCTGACTCCGGCATCGATCCCGTCGATGGCACGCACATGACGTTCTATTTTGCGCACGACTACAGCGTGCCGATCGCGTTTACCAAAGGTCACGCTATCCACAATCTGACGGCGCTCATCATGCTCAATCGGGTGTGGCGGGTACTGAATCCTTGAAATTCATCTTTCAAAGTAAAGGCAAATTCATGTTCAAGAAACTTACGATGTTCGTCCTTCTCGTGGTGATCCTCGCAGCCTGCGGCGGCCCGACGGGCACTCCCGCGCCCGCCGCTCCGGCGGCCGGCGGCGATTCGGCAAAAATGATCGAGAAATACTTGCAGGCCAAGATTACGGGCGACGAACCCGCCCTCCGAGCGCTGTTGTGCGCGGCGATGGAAAAGGATCTGCAGATGGAAGCCACTACCTTCCTCGGCACGACCGGCGTCAAACTCGACGGCATGACGTGCGCGGCCAACGGCGTGGGCAAGGTCACGTGTCAGGGCAAGATCATCGCCGACTACGGCCAGGAGAAGAATGAATTTCCGCTGGGCACGTACACCGTCGTGCAGGAAGACGGTGAATGGAAGTATTGCGGCGAGACGAACTGATGAGTGACGAGTGACGAGTGATGAGTGATGAGTGAAGGTAATGAATGCTCGCTGACTCGCTTTATCGCTGATTCATAGATTCGCCATGTCCCGACTCTTCTCGCGTGAAAACCTCATCGCCCTGGCGCTCTGCGTGATCGCGCTCCTCGTGATCATCGCCACCACCGACAGCGCGCCGCAGTGGATCTATCAAGGCTTCTAAGTCGTGACCTTCGATCTGCGCGCCATCGCTATTTTCGGCGGACTCGCCATCGTCTATGCCGGACTGCCTGCCCGCGCGCGGTCGTGGGCGTTGTTTGTCGGCAGCCTCATCGCCATCTACTGGCTGCAACCGCCCCTGCCGATTCGATTTAGCGACTACATCCTGCCGACGGCGATATTGGCGATCACGATCGCGGCGTGGTGGTGGACCCGATCGCCCGATCAAACCCGCCCGTCCCACGACGATGTAGTTACGATCGGCGCGATGACGCTGAGTGTGATCGGGCTGTCGTTGTTCCGCTTCGTCGATGCGGACTATCGCCTGACGCCGTCGCGCCCGCCCGATCCAGTGATGGTGATCGTCGCGGTGTTGATCGTGAGCGCCTTGTTCATCGCAACAACCCGATTGACTCACCGCGCCGATCGAAGACACATCGTCACGCTGGGCGGCGTGTTGATCATCGGGCTATTCATCGTGCTGAAGGCCGAGCCGTTAGCGAAAGCCGTCAGTCAACTGTGGCGCGGCGCGACGGGCCAGGACACTTCGCTGGCGAGTCTGCTCGATCTCAATTGGCTGGGCTTTTCGTATGTAGCCTTTCGCTGGCTGCACACGTTGCGCGATCGACAGACGGGGCAATTGCCGGCACTGTCCCTGCGCGAATATGTGACCTACATCATCTTCTTCGCGTCGTTCACGGCGGGGCCGATCGATCGCGCCGAGCGCTTCGTCGGCGATGTGCGCGCCCTGCCCGCGCTGCGCGGCTTCGACGCAGAACGCTGGGCCGTCGGGCTTAATCGGATCGCGATCGGGGTGTTGAAGAAATTCGCGATTGCCGATGTGCTGGCGCAAGGCGCATCACTCAATGCCATCAACGCCGCCCAGATCGATAATCCGCTGGGCTTGTGGGCGTTGTTGTATGGTTACGCGCTGCGTTTATATTTCGATTTCAGCGGCTACACCGATATTGCTATCGGCCTTGGTTTGTTGTTCGGGATTCATTTGCCGGACAACTTCAATCGTCCGTATTTGAAGACGAATATCACGACGTTCTGGCAGAGTTGGCACATGACGTTGAGCGCGTGGGCGCGGGCGTATGTGTTCTCGCCGCTGTCGCGCTGGCTGTTGATGCTGAAACGCCGACCCTCATCGACGGTGATTGTGGTGATCACGCAACTCGCGACGATGATCGTGATTGGCTTGTGGCACGGCCTCGCGCTGAATTTTGTCCTGTGGGGCATGTGGCACGGCGTGGCGCTGTTCGTCCACAAACAGTGGAGCGATCGCACGCGCAAGTGGTATCGCGGTCTGAAGGACAAGCCCGCACAGAAGTGACTGTGGGCGGCATTTAGTTGGTTCGTGACGTTCCAGTATGTCGTGATTGGCTGGCTATGGTTCGCGCTGCCGGATGTGGGACAGGCGACGCGCTTGCTGGCATGGTTGTTTGGTGTGGCAACTGGCGAATGAATTCGCAGCAACAACTACACGAAGTCGGCCTACGCCGACTAAGACCCGAGCCGACGCAGGTCGGCTTTGTGTAACTGTCGGCGCGAATTCATTCGCCCGCAATTGGCCGCTACGGTGAATGGTTGATGATATGACCGAAGCATCAACAACTGTAAATTTATCCGCCAAATGGCACGTGATCTTTCGAGTGGTGGTTAAAGCGGCGCTGTTGTTCGCCTTGATCAACATCGTGTTTGCGCTGCTCGATCCGATCGAGGCGATCGGATCGGCGTCGCTCTACAACACAGTGCTGCCGGGGCGCGAACGCCTGCCCTATGGCGAAGATGCGGCGCGTTCATTTAGCCTGAGCCTCTACAACATCCCCGCGATGATCAACAGTCACAGCGTGGCGCGGCCCACAGCTGCCGATGAGTTCCGCGTGATCGTCATCGGCGATTCGGCCACGTGGGGGTGGTTTCTCAAGAACGAGGATACACTGGC
>JACRBO010000347.1 GCA_016219235.1 Chloroflexota bacterium | reverse complement strand
GGCGCAGGAGCAGTCGAGCCGCCTACAACGGCTGAGGCAAGCGAAGTGCCGGACTGGTTGCAAGAGACCGCGGTTGTTCCCGCGGAGTCGGAGTCGACCAGTTCAATCGAGCCAGCCGAACTGCCCGATTGGTTAAGCAATTTACAGACGTCGGCCACCCCTGTCTCCAACATAGGTGAACCTGTCGAGCCTGAACAGACAGCCGCAAGCCCGATAATCCTGCCCGGCCCAGAGCCAGTTGCCAGCTATGAGGAGCAGCCGTCCGAGCAACCGGCGTTGCCCGCTGAGCTACCGGATTGGCTCAAGTCCTTGCGTGAAGGCAAGGCAGCCGGTTCAGTTCTGCCCGTTGAACCGGCGCCAGGCTTAATGCAGGCTGAGATTCCGAGTTGGCTGGAAGCGCTGCGTCCAAAAGAGGGTCAAGCTACAACGTTGGCCGATCTCGCGGCTGAGTCTGAGCAGGAAGGCATATTTGCCGGGTTGCCCAATGTCTTACCGGCGTTACCCGGTCTAGATGAAGTGCCCGCGCAGGTTGCGCACGACGTCACTGGCCCCTCAGCCGATGATCTGGCGCGCGCCGGCATTTTCCAGGAACTGCTCACCCGGCCCATTTCCCGGCCCACAGCCGTGGCGGCCCTGACCACATCGGGCCGGCCCGCTCAGCGCCGGCTGTTGCAGTGGGTAGTTGCGATCCTGTTGCTGGTAGCGGTGGGGCTGCCCTTCGTTATGCCACAAGGATGGTTACCGTTCCTGCCTCACGCTGATAGCTTGCCGCCGTCGCCATTGGTTCAGTCGGCTGTGACGAAGATTGCTGTTTTGCCGCCCAATGCCAACGTCCTGGTCGTCTTTGATTATGATCCTGCTCAGGCCGGTGAGATGAATCAGATTGCCGAGATGGTGTTGCGGCATTTACAAACACGCGCCGCCAATATCACTGCCGTAAGCCTGAACCCACTCGGCGCAGGTCTGGCGCGTAGCGTATGGGCTGTAATTGGTGCACCTACCGGCGGCCAGCGAATCGATAAGGGTTATGTGCCGGGGCAAGCCATTGGCGTGCAAAATGTGTTGCTCAATAACGGCCCGTTTGATCTCGTGATCGATCTGTCGGCCTCGTCGGATAGCCTGCGCTGGTGGGTCGAGCAGCTGACGGTGGGCGGTTTTAACATGCCCTTTGTCGCCGGAGTCAGCGCGGCCGTGGAATCCCTGGCGCTGCCGTATGCGCAGTCAGGTCAAATTGCCGGCCTGGTTAGCGGCGCAACTGGCGCGATAATGTATGCCAGACAGGCCAACCTGCTGCCGTTACTGGATGAAGCACAGTTGACGCGCAATCAATATCATATCGAGTCACAAACACTGGCGCACTGGCTGCTGGCGATCCTGATCGTGATTGGGCTGGTAAGCGGCCTCATGTCGCGCGTGGGGAGGCGCTCGACCCCATGACGCTTTCGCTCGATCAAATCGGCGTCATCCTTGGCGCGATCCTGACGTTGTTCGTTCTAAGTTACCTCATCGGGGATAACTTCCTGTATCGATTGGCGACCCACATCCTGATCGGTGTGGGCGCGGCCTACATCACGGTCACGGTCCTCGCTGATGTATTGTGGCCGCGCCTGGTCCAACCTATTCTGGCGCAGTCGTCGGCCCAGCCGCCGAATGTGATTGTGGCTGGAATTGGCCTGATCTTAAGTGCGATGTTGCTGTTCAAAGCTCTGCCGCGCTTTGCCTGGCTTGGCAACATTCCGATTGGTTATCTCGTCGGCGTTGGCGCAGCTGTAGCGTTGGGCGGCGCGGTGTTCGGCACATTGGGTGCACAAACGGCGGCCACAGCCTTGCCGCCGGGCGGCGTGTTCAGCGGGCCGAGTTCAGATGTCAATATCAATTTTGTACTGAATGCCGTCATCGCGTTTGGCACGGTCACGACCTTGCTGTCATTCAGTTTCTTCCGGGCCGCGCGGCGCGGAGTGTTGAGCGGCCTCAGTTCGATCGGGCGCATCTTCCTCGCCATCGCGTTGGGTGCGACGTTTGCGCTGGTGTACATCGCCAGTGTTACGGTCTTGATCGATCGAGTGCAGACGATGTCGGATGCGGTGTTGATTTTGTTCGCACGCTGATCGATCGGGTTGTTAGCATTTATGAATCCAGCCAATCGCATTGAATCTATCCTGGCCATCGACATCGGCAGCGTGAATACGCAGGCCGTGTTGATCGCACGCGTTGAAGGCCCGTTCCGGTTTGTGGCGCGCGCCCAGCAGCCCACTACCATCGAGGAGCCGTGGGCCGACGCGGCGATTGGCGCGCGCCACGCGATCGAGCAGTTGTCACAGATCGCCGCCCGCCCGATGTTGACCGAAGCCGGCGATGTGATCACGCCGGAGCAGGAAAATGGCTCGGGCGTGGACATCTGTGTGTTGACCAGCAGCGCCGCGCAACCGCTGCGCCTGATTCTGGCCGGGTTGGTGGGTGAACTCAGCGTCGATAGTTTGCGGCGGGCGGCGGCTGGAACGTATAGTTGGGTTGAAGATGTCATCGCGCTGCTGGGGGCGTCGCGCCTGAATGATGAGGCTCGTGCGCGCAAGATCATCGCGCTGCAACCCGATGCGATCTGTGTGGCAGGCGGGGCCGATGGCGGCGCCGACGGGCCGGTGCTGGAATTAGTGGAAACGCTGGCCCTGGTCGCTTCTTTGACTGAGCCGGACGCGCGTCCGGCTATTATTTACGCGTGAAACTCGGCGCTGCGTTCCAGGTTGCGACCGCTGGTCGGCGCGGATGTCCCGTTGATTGTGGTCGATG
>JACRBO010000346.1 GCA_016219235.1 Chloroflexota bacterium | reverse complement strand
ATCCGTGAACTGGGGCGGCGGTATCCAGAAGTTCAAACTGCTGCTGGTGCTGACGCTGCTCTTGAGCCTGACGCCCATGCCGATTGCTGCGACTTCGACAGCGCGCGTTCAACCGCTACTGCTGGAACTGGCCGCGCAGCAACCCGATCAAGTCGTGAGCGTGATCGTGCAGAAGGCCGTTAAGGACGATCGGGTGGAGCAAGCCGTCAGGGCGCTCGGCGGAACGGTCACCAAAGACCTGCACATCATCAACGCCTTTGCGGCGGAGATAAAAGCGCGAGACGTGACGCGATAGGCCAGGGCCAACGGTGTGCGCTGGGTCTCATTCGATGCGCCGACACAATCGGCGGCGAACAGGTTCACGACCTGGGCCACCGCCAACGGCACAGTAGTCGCCAATGGATTTAAGAACTTTGCCAATATCCTTTCGCCCGTCGGCATCAATGGAACCTACGGCTACGGCGCAGGCAAGATCAAGGGTGCGTTTGGCGGCTTCACCCCGGAATATGCGCCCGGACAGGCCATCAGCAAAGTTGAAGTGGTGCTGCGGATGTACGTTTCTACCAGCCTGACCGCCAGCGAGACGCCGAAGATCACGGCCTACGTGAACGGCCAACCGGGCGCCAGCGTCACGGTGGCCACCGCACCGCTGAATAGTTGTGTCGGGCTTAGCAAGGTATGCACCCACGCCGTCGATATCACCGCTTCGCGCACGTGGAAGTGGTCCGACTTTCAGACCTTGCAGCTCCTCATCGACCAAAGCCTCATCACGACCAAGAAGACGGTATATTACGATGCGATCGGCGTGAAGTTGACAACGGCCAATGGCAGTGATCCAACCACGCCGCTGGTGAGGCTGTCAGCGGTCGACGATGCGGCGCTGAATACTGGCAGCCTGAGCAATGTCTTTGACCAGGCGGTGCGCGCCACCGATGTGTGGAACACGGCCCCCTATACACAGGGCGCGGGCATGACGGTGGCGGTGGTGGACAGCGGCAGTTTCAAAACTGCCGCCATCGGCTCACGGTTGATCGGCGAGGTCAACTTCAACACCGCCGAGCACAACGCGAACGATCAGTACGGGCATGGCACGTTCGTCACGGGTATCCTGGGTGATGATGGCGTGGTATCGGGCGGCAAATATTTCGGCATCGCGCCCAAAGTCAATGTCCTGGGCCTGCGGGTCAGCGATGACCAGGGCATGTCCAGCGAGTCCGATGTGGTCAGCGCGCTGCAGTGGGTGTACGACAACAAAGCGACCTACAACATCAAGGTCGTCAATTTGTCGTTGAACTCGGCGGTCATGCAGTCGTATCACACCAGCCCGCTGGATGCGGCGGTCGAGATCCTGTGGTTCAATGGCATCGTGGTGGTAGTGGCGGCCGGCAACAACGGCACCGCCGCGTTGTATCCACCGGCCAACGATCCGTTTGTCATCACCGTCGGCGCGGCCAAGGACAATGGCACGCTGGCGCTGACCGATGACACCGTGGCTGCGTTCTCAGCCTATGGCACGGACGAAGCCGGCCAGGTGAAGCCTGATCTGGTCGCGCCGGGCGTGAGTCTGATCGGATATCTGCCCGATAATAGCTCGCTCACCATTGCCCAGCAGCATCCGGAGGCCCGCGTCGACGCCAACTACTTCAGGATGTCGGGCACGTCGATGTCGGCGCCGATTGTCAGCGGGGCAGCGGCGCTGCTCTTGCAGGATGAGCCGAACCTCACGCCTGATCAGGTGAAGTATCGCTTGAAGGCGACGGCCAACAAAACGTGGGCGGGTTACAACGCCACGACGGCGGGCGCGGGCTATCTGGACATCTACGCCGCAGTGGTCGGCACGACAACCCAGAGCGCCAACACCGGGCTCACGGCCAGCCAGTTGTTGTGGACGGGCACGAATCCCGTGCAATGGGGCAGTGTGCAGTGGGGCAGTGTGCAATGGGGCTCCGTGCAATGGGGCAGTGTGCAATGGGGCAGTGTCCAATGGGGTTCCGTGCAATGGGGCAGTGACTACTGGGGACCGTAGCGACCGCGTGTCGACGGCTTGCCCGGTCATTATGCGGCCGGGGCGACAGTGAGTCGCCCCGGCCGCTCTTTTGCGGTCAGGTCGTTTGCCTCGTGCGTCGATTCTCGCTATACTTGCCGTATCCTTTCGCCTGAGTGGATAGGCTATGACTGTGACGTTTGATCAATCGCAAACCGAAGTCGCCCGGCTCGTTAAGCAGTTCCGCACCAACCTCAATCACTACCGCGCCCCCAACTACAAGGAAGCCCAGGCTCGCCAGGACTTGATCGATCCCTTGTTTGAAGCGTTGGGCTGGGATGTGCACAATCGGCAGGGCACAGCCCCGATGTACAAAGAGGTGCTGGTCGAAGAATCCCTCGATATCGAAGGCCACCAGAAAGCCGCGGACTATACCTTTCGCGTGGGACGCGAACCCATCTTCTATGTGGAGGCCAAACGCCCCGGCATCTCCATCAAGACCGCGCCGGAGCATGCCTATCAACTGCGCCGCTATGCGTGGAATACCGGCCTGCCCTTATCCATCCTGACCGACTTTGAAGAGCTGGCCGTGTATGAAGGCCGCGTGCGCCCCAACTTGACGGATAAGGTCAGTGTGGCCCGCGTCAACTTCTACACCTATGAAGAATACGCCGACCGTTGGCGCGAGATTTGGGACGTGTTCTCACGCGAGGCCGTGCTCAGCGGCTCGTTCCAGCAATATGCCGAGGCGGCCAAAGGCAAGCGCGGCACCAGTGAGGTGGATGCGGAGTTCTTGAAAGACATCTCTGGCTGGCGCGAACTATTGGCGCGCAATCTGGCGCTGCGCAATGCGGCGCTATCCCCGGATGAACTGAATGATGCGGTGCAGCGCACGCTGGATCGCTTGATCTTTTTGCGCATCGCCGAAGACCGCGGCATCGAACCCTATGAACGGCTGCGAACCCTCACCCCCACCCCGACCCTCACCCGTCCCGCGAAAAGCAGCGGGACAGAGGAGGGAGGGCTGTACGCCAGTTTAATCGATCTTTTCCGCGCCGCCGACCGCCGCTACAACTCCGGCCTGTTTGACTTCTCCAAAGGCGGCGACCGCTGGATGCTGGACCTGTCGATTGACGACAAAGTTTTGAAGTCTATCATCGACGATCTGTATTACCCCAACAGCCCCTATCGCTTCAATGACATTCCCGTCGAGATTCTGGGCAATGTCTATGAGCAGTTTTTGGGCAAGGTCATCCGCCTGACCGCCGGGCATCAGGCTAAAGTTGAAGAGAAGCCCGAAGTGAAGAAGGCCGGCGGCGTCTATTACACCCCCGCCTACATTGTCGAATACATCGTCAAGCAAACCGTTGGAAAACAGGTTGAGGGCAAAAGCCCAAAGCAGTTGGATGGCTTTCGCGTGCTGGATATGGCCTGTGGTTCCGGCTCATTCTTGCTGGGTGCGTATCAATACTTGCTGGATTATTACTTGCAATGGTACGTGGCGCATTTAGACCTGACAGGTGGAGCAAAGGCCGCCGTGGCGCGACGAGACGCCGTGCTCCACCTGTCAGGTCTGGGTGAATGGCGCTTGACCGTGGCCGAGAAGAAGCGCATTTTGCTGGCGCATAT
>JACRBO010000349.1 GCA_016219235.1 Chloroflexota bacterium | reverse complement strand
GAGCCGAGCGGCGCGGCCCCTATCGCGGCCTTGCTGGCGGGCAAAGTGCCAAATGTGCAGGGTAAGAAGATTGGCGTGGTGGTGTCGGGGGGGAATGTCGATCCGGGGAAGTTGGCGCAGATCATGACGAGTGATGAGTGACGAGTGATGAGTGACGAGTGATGAGTGACGAGCGATACGTAACGAGTAATGAGTAATGAGAGAAGAGATGGAGTTGGCGACTGAGCGATTGGTGATTAGGCCGTTGACGGACGAGGCGGCGATGCTGGCCGTGTACGAGCAGTGCGCGGATTACCTTGAATTGCAGACGCCGGAACGACCGTCGGGGGCGATGGTCCAATCGGATGTGGCGACGACCGCCAGACTGGGCGGCGTGTTCGCGGGAATCTATCGACGTGAATCAAACGACTTGATCGGCGTGATCAGCTTCGTGCCACAGAATTTCCGCGGTCAGCGGGATTATGCTTTCGTGCTGAACTTGATGATCGGCGCGGTGCATCGACGGCTGGGTTATGGCACGGAAGCGTATCAGGCGGTTGAGGAGTTCATCTGGCGCGATGCCGAGGTGCAGCGCATCGGCGCGTTATTGCTCCCGCAGCATGAACCGTCGTATGCGTTTGCGAAGAAGCAGGGCTTTGAGCGCGCGGGCGGGCCGTTTAAGAATAAGCGCGGCTACGGGCTATGGGCGTTCTCGAAGAAGCGGCCTGGTCTGGCTGAAACGCCGGGCGAAGTGATCTGGCGCGAGACGCAAAAGGTATTGGGCGGCGATACACCGTTTAGCGCGCCACCGTCGAGAAGCGAGCATTAAGCGCCGGTCGACGCCGATGCTCAAGCCGCCGCGAATCCGCGCCGGGGACGGCGCTTTGAGCAACGTTGAAGGAGTTGTGCAGCAAGAATTGAACGCCCTTTCGGTGACTTGAACTTTGTGGTATCCTCACAGCCGCCGACACCCTCTTTAATCAGGAGCACAATTGCATGGCTGATATGATCCGTTACGCGATCGACGTAGCCGCTAGACCGGCGGACGTTTACGCGCTGGCCGAAGACCCAAAGTTGGGGCAGTTGTTTGTCCCGGCGCGCGAAGTGGCCGAGGTCATTCAAACCGGCGGGCGCGTGAAGTCGTTCACGACGAAGAATGGCAAAGGCGAATTTACGACGCAGGATTTTCCCAAGCGCTGGGAGGCCGAGTATTTCTGGAAGGGCTATCGGGCGCGGTACGAATTCCGATTGGAACCGCACAGCGATAAAGTTACGCGCCTGATGCTGGATGTGGCGTTGCAGCCGCAATCGTTTATGGGCCGCGTGTTCGCCTCCAAAGCACGCTTTGAATTGAAGGGGCGCGTCGCCGAACGGCTGGCAGCGATTCAAAAACAGTTCAGCAAATAGTACTGAATAAGCGCATTGACAAGCGGCCATATCGGCCTAAAATTGCGCCTCATACCGAATGACGAATCGCTGCGTCATTCAAATCCATACTCCAGGGAGGAGACCCATGAAGACGTTTCGCGTCGTTAGTTTGTTATTGATCGGTTTGCTGGTCATGGCGGCCTGTGCGCCAGCCGCTGCCCCGGCTACCCCCGCGCCCGCTGCACCGGCGGCACCCGCCGCTCCGGCCAGCGGTCTGCCCGATCTGGGTGGCAAAGAAGTGACCGTCGCTATCGAGAACGCGTATATCCCCTTCAACTACATCCGGTTGGACAACGGCAAGGCTGAAGGCTGGGACTACGATGCGCTGGCCGAGATCTGCAAGCGGCTGAACTGCAAGCCGGTCTACAAGGAAATCGGCTGGGACAGCATGATCACCGCCGTTTCGCAGGGTCAGTTTGACCTGGCCGCCGACGGCATCACCATCACCGACGAGCGCGCCAAGACCGTCGATTTCTCTGACGGCTACATCGCGGTCGATCAGCGTATCATGGTGGGCAAAGATTCGTCCATTGCCAGCATCAATGAGTTCAAGACCAGCACCACGCTGAAGATCGGGACGCAGAAGGGCACCACCAACTACGATGAGGCTATCAAGCTGGTGGGCGAGGCGCGGGTGGTGGGCTTTGACACGTTTGGCGATGCGGTGCAAGCCTTGATCGCCAAGGACGTCGACGGCGTCGCCATCGACGATACGGCCGGTGTGGGCTACGTGGGCGTGAACGCCGACAAGATCAAACTGCTGCCGGAGAAGATGGTGGGCCAGCAGTTGGGCTTTGTCTTCCCCAAAGGCTCGGCGCTGGTGAAGCCGTTCAACGCGGCGCTGGCGGCGATGCGCGCCGACGGCACGATGGAAGCGCTGGCCAAGAAGTGGTTCGCCGGCCCGCAGATTAGCTCGGATCAAATCGGGCCGGGCGCGTACGGCGATCCGACGCCCGCGCCGAAGTAAATCGAAACGGTCAGTCACAGAAAGTCCGGCTTCTGCCTCTCGCGGAAGTCGGACTTTCTCTATCCAGCCGCGCCTGCGGTAGACTTCAGACAGATCGGACAGACCCATGACGACCAAGACGGACGCGAATGTTCCGGGCACGATCCAGGTTCAGTTCATCGAGCGACTGGCGCGGCTCCCGTGGTGGTTCATGATCATTGTCCTGCTGGGCTTGATCATCCTGTATAACATTCTGACTCAGGACTTGTACGCCACCATCTTTGGGCGGATTGCCAGCGGCTTGTGGGTCACCGTGCGCGTGGCCGTCATCTCGTATGCCTTTGCGCTGGTGATTGGCCTGATTGTGGCGCTAGGCCGCGTGTCCAAAAATCCGATCGCGTATAACCTGGCGACCCTGTACGTCAATATCATTCGCGGCGTGCCGATTCTGGTACAGATCATTTACGTGGCATTCGTGATCGCGCCCGCGCTGGTGGCCTTGCTCAACGGGCTGGGCGACGCGCTGATCCCGGTGTTTGGACCGGAGAATTTTCTGGCGAAGATGACGCTGCAAGACATCGAAAGCGAAGTGCGGGTGATCATCGCGCTGGCGCTGGCCTATGGCGGCTTTGAAGCCGAGACGTTCCGGGCCGGCATCGAATCGATCGGGCGCGGGCAGATGGAGGCGGCGCGCTCGCTGGGCATGAGTTACTTCCAGGCGATGCGCTACATCATTCTGCCGCAGGCCTTGCGCCGCGTGCTGCCGCCGCTGGGCAACGACTTCGTGTCGATGATCAAAGATTCGTCGTTGGTGTCGGTGTTGGGGGTGCGCGATATGACGCAGGAAGCGCGCCTGTACGCCGCCCGATCGTTTCTGTATCTCGAAACGTACAGCGTGCTGGCTTTCAATTATCTGGTGCTCACGTTTACGCTCTCGATGGGCGTGAAGTTCATCGAGAATCGGCTGGGCCGGGGCGGGAAGGGATCGTAATGAGTAACGAGTAATGAGTAACAAGCCGATTACTCGTTACTCATTACTCGTCATCAGTTATGAACGTCGTTCTGATCTCCACTTATGAATTAGGCCACCAGCCGTTTGGCCTGGCGTCGCCGGCGGCATGGCTGACAGCGGCGGGCGCGACGGTGACGTGCTTCGATCTGGCCGTGTCACATCTCGATCGGGATGTGATCGCCGCAGCCGATCTGAGTGCGTTTTATGTGCCCATGCACACGGCCACGCGCATCGTAGGCCAGTTTAGTCCCCGCGTAAGATCGATCAACCCTCACGCGCACCTGTGCGCTTACGGCCTCTATGCCCCGCTAAACGCCGATTATCTGCGCGATCTGGGCGTGACGACGGTCCTCGGTGGCGAGTTTGAAGAGGGGCTGGTCGAGCTCTATCGCCGCCTGCCTCACGCCGCCAGAAGCATGCGGCATCTTCGACCCCCAACCCCCTCTCCCGAAATCAACAGCACGATTTCGGAAGAGGGGGAGCCGCTGCTCCCCTCTCCTGAGAATCGCATTTTATTCTCAGGAGAGGGGGCGGGGGTGAGGCAGCCTGAACCGATCATCTCACTGGCACGGCAGAACTTCCTCACACCCGATCGATCCGGCTTGCCCCACTTGAGCAAGTACGCTTATCTGAATCGCGTGGATGGTTGCAAGAAGGTGGTGGGCTATACGGAGACGACGCGCGGCTGCAAGCACCTGTGCCGTCATTGTCCCATCGTGCCGGTGTACAACGGCCAATTTCGCGTGGTGCCGTTCGACGTGGTGATCGACGACATCGAGCAGCAGATGGAGGCGGGCGCGGGTCACATCACCTTTGGCGACCCCGACTTCTTCAACGGGCCGGGGCACACCATTCCGATTGTGGAGAAGTTTCATCAGCTGTGGGCGTTTGCCACCTACGATGTCACGATCAAGATCGAGCATTTGCTGAAGTACGCGCGCTGGCTGCCCGTGCTGCGTGACACCGGCTGCCTGTTCATCACCAGCGCAGTGGAAGCCGTGGATGAAGACATTCTGAATGTCTTTGACAAGCATCACACCCGCGCGGATTTCGTCAGAGCCACGGCCTTGTTGAAAGAGTACGGCCTGACGTTCAACCCGACCTTTGTGGCCTTTAACCCGTGGCTTTTGTTGAGCGGCTATCGCGATTTGCTGCACACGATCGCGGAACTCGATCTGATCGATCACGTCGCGCCGGTG
>JACRBO010000344.1 GCA_016219235.1 Chloroflexota bacterium | reverse complement strand
GCCCAGGGGCACGGTGATCGTCGATGCCGCGAAGAAGGTGGGCGTCGACATTCCGGTGTTCTGCTATCACCCCAAGTTGAAGCCGGTGGGCATGTGCCGCATGTGCCTGGTGGAAGTAGGCCGCCGCAAGATCGATCGCGCGACGGGCCAGCCAGTGATGGGCGCGGACGGCCAGGCGGAGATCGGCTGGGGACCCAAGCTGGAAACGGGCTGCACCACGCCGGTCGAAGAAGGCATGAAAGTCCGCACGCAGAGCGAGGTGGCGAAGAAGGCGCAAAAAGATGTGCTGGAATTCCTGCTGACTTCGCACCCGCTGGACTGCCCGATCTGCGACAAGGGCGGCGAATGCCCGCTGCAAAATTTGACGTTGACGTTTGGCCCCGGCAATACGCGCTTCGACTACGCCGACAAGCAGCATTTGCCCAAGCACTATCCGCTGGGCGACATCATCTTCCTCGATAAAGAGCGCTGCATCCAGTGTGCGCGCTGCATCCGCTTCCAGGACGAGATCGCCGACGATCACGTGATCGGCTTTTATCAGCGCGGCCGCGCCATTCAGATCGAGACGCTGTCCGAGCCGGGCTTCGATTCCAAGTTTTCCGGCAATACCACCGACATTTGCCCGGTCGGCGCGCTGACCACCAAAGACTTCCGCTTCCGCGCGCGGCCGTGGGAACTGACCAACGTGCCTTCGATCTGCACGCACTGCGCAGTGGGTTGCAATACCACACTCGGTACACGCCGCAGCGCGAAGGGCGGCGGTGACTGGGAAATCCTGCGTGTCATGCCGCGCCAGAACGAAGACGTCAACGAAATCTGGATTTGCGACAAAGGCCGCTTCGGTCATCACTTCGCGCGCAGCCAGAATCGCCTGCAAAAGCCGCTCATTCGCAAGAATGGACAACTGGTTGAGGCGACCTGGGGCGAAGCGTTATCTCTGATTGCGGAGCGCATCAAGGCCGCTGGTGGAAACGTGGCCGGTTTGATGGGCGATCGTGTCGCGAACGAAGATGCTTATCTCTTTGGCAAGCTCTTCCGTGATGGAGCCAAATCCACGCGGGTGTCGGCCAACCCGATCGCCTTCGGCGCCGATCTGGCGCAACGCTACGGCGTGGGTGTCGGTACGAATCTGGGCGCGCTGGGCAAGGGCGATGTCGTTCTGATCGTCGCGGGTGACGTTGAAGAGACCGCGCCGATCTACACGCTTCGGCTGAAAGCGGCCGCGCAGCGCGGCGCGAAGTTGATCGTCGCGAATGCGCGCCCCACCAAGATGGATCGCTATGCGGCCAGCATCGTGCGGTATGCGGCTGGCGCCGATGCGCAGACAGTGTATGCGCTGTTGAATGAAGCAGGCCAGGGATCAGGGATCGGGGATCAGGTAAAAAAGTTCGCATCGAACGATGCATCGATTCGGGCGGCGGGCAAGCTGATTGCTGAGGCTCAGAATTTGATCGTGATGTTTGGCGACGAGCGCACTGCCGATGATGCCGCGCTGGCTCAAGCCTGCGCGAATCTGGTCGTGGCGACGGGCCACATCGGCAAGGCGAATAACGGCCTGCTGCCCCTGTGGGCGCACAGCAACACGCAAGGCGTGTATGACATGCTGTCGGCTACCGGCGCACTGGACGGCAACCTCGCCGGCGCGAAGGTGCTCTATGTCGTCGCCGCTGATCCTATCGGGGACGGGGAGACGCTCCCCAAAGCCGACTTCACTATCGTGCAGGAACTGTTCCTCACGGCAACAGCTAAACAAGCGGATGTCGTGTTGCCGGCATTATCGTGGGCGGAGCGCGACGGCACGTTGACCAATGCCGAACGGCGGGTGCAGCGCTACTACAAAGCGATTCCGCCGTTGGCGCAAGCCCGCGCCGATTGGGAAGTGTTCACCCAGGTGGCCGAGAAGCTGGGCTTGAACTGGAAGTACTTCACACCCGAAACGGTGATGGAAGAGATCGCGGCGACCGTGCCCGCTTACGCCGGGCTGACCTACGCGGCGTTGGCTGTGACCCGCGAAGAATGGCCGCCCGTTGGCTCGAACGATTTGTATTTCGGCGGGACGGCGTATGACAATCGCGGCGGCCTCGGCGCGCAAGCGAAGTCGCTCGTCGAGCTGGATGGCCGATCGGCCGTGAACTGGATCGAGCCGACGGCGCAATCGGGCGCGTTGCAGGTCCGCCAGTTGAATCGGCATGGCACATTGATCGATCAATCAGCCGTGTATCAGGTGCGGCTGGCGGAAGCTGAGTCTAGTGCGGTGAAGGCCTGAGTATGGACATTGGAACGAGCATTCTGGTCTGGATCATTCACTCGATTGTGCTGGCGGT
>JACRBO010000343.1 GCA_016219235.1 Chloroflexota bacterium | reverse complement strand
GGCGAACGTCGTGCACAATGCCAACGACATCGGCGCGAGCATTGCGTCGGGGTCGTTTGTGACGCTGGGCATGGTCATCGTGCCGTGTTCGATCAAGACGTTGTCGGCGGTGGCGAATTCGTATTCGGCAGAGTTGATGTCGCGCGCGGCAGACGTCTGCCTGAAGGAAGGCCGCCCGTTGATTCTGTGCGTGCGCGAGACGCCGCTGCATCTGGGCCACTTGCGCCTGATGACGCACGCCGCCGAAATCGGCGCGACGATCCTGCCGCCGATTCCCGCTTTCTACGGTAAGCCGCAAACCGTGGACGATATCGTGGATGGGACGATTGGCAGAATCTTGTTGCGACTGGGTATCGACAATGAGTTGTACACGAAGTGGAAAGGGATGAAATAATGAGTAACGAGTAATGAGTAAAGGCGCCGTGTCTTACTCGTTACTCGTCACTCGTCACTCGTTATGAAACAAGTTCACGCTTTTCTCGATCTCATCAAATTCGAGCATACCGTCTTCGCGCTGCCGTTTGCCTACCTGGGCATGGTGCTGGCGGCAAAGGGTCTGCCCACGTTCCATCAGTTCTTATGGATCACGGTGGCGATGGCGTCGGCGCGCACGCTGGCGATGAGCTTCAATCGCTTTGCGGATCGCCACATCGATGCGCGCAATCCGCGCACGGCGAGCAGGCCGATCCAGACCGGCAAGATCAGCCTGCAAACGGTCATTGTCGGCGTCATTGTTTCGGTGGTCGTGCTGGCCTTCACGGCGGCGATGTTGAATCCGCTGACGCTGCAACTGCTGCCGGGCGCGATCGTGTTTTTGCTGGGCTACGCTTACGCCAAGCGCTTCACGATTTTGTCGCACTTCATTCTGGGCTTTACGGACGGCCTCGCGCCGATCGGGGCGTGGGCAGCCGTGCGCGCTTCCGTGTTCACCGCGGCTGATTTGCCTGCGTGGTTCCTGCTGTTCGCAGTGACGTTCTGGATCGGCGGCTTCGATCTGATCTACGCCTGTCAGGACACCGAGTTCGATCGGGCGGAGAAATTGCACAGTATTCCCGCCCGGTTCGGCAACGCGGTGGCTTTGCGGCTCGCGCAAATGAGTCACATCGTCACGATCGGGCTGCTGGGGGCGGTCGGATTTGTGATGCAATTGGGAGGTGTCTACTGGATCGGGTTGGCGATCGTCGCCGCGTTGTTGATCTACGAACACTCGCTGGTCAAGCCGAACGATCTATCGAAGGTGAATCTCGCGTTTTTCAATGTGAACGGATACATCAGCATCACCATTTTTGTGGCGACGCTCGTCGCCCTGTATGTCTAGCCAAAACCAAAGGAGAAGCATGTTTCGCAAAATCGTTCTACTCGTTGTGTTGACGGCCTTGGCGCTGAGCGCGTGTGCGGGCGCGGACGCGCCCGCCGCCGCGCCGGAAGATCCCACGCTGAAGATTGCCGTGCTGCCCATCCTCGACGAGCTGCCGATGTACGCCGCAGAAGCGCATGGCTATTACGCCGCCGCCGTCATCAAGGTTGAATTCGTGCCGGTCGCGTCGGCCGCCGAGCGCGATCAGGTGATGCAGGCCGGTCAGGTCGATGGCATGATCAACGATTTGACCTCGACCGTGTTGTACAACAAAGACACGCAGAAGATTGCAGTGGTGCGCTTTGCGCGTGTGGCAGCGCCGGACTCGGCGCAGTTTTCGATTCTGGCGAGCAAGGCCAGCGGCATCACCGCCGCCGATCAATTGAAGGGCGTCGAGATTGGCATCTCGCAAGGCACGGTGATCGAGTACCTGACGCAGCGCGTGCTGGAAAACGCGGGCCTCAGCGCCGCCGACATCAAGACCACCAACATCCCGCAGATCCCGGTGCGCCTGCAAATGCTGGCCGAAGGCCAGTTGAAGGCTGCCACGCTGCCGGAGCCGGCCGCGTCGTTGGCCGTACAGAGCGGTTCGGTGCTGGTGATCTCGGATGCCAGCCTGCCGTCCGTCGGCACGAGCGAGTTTTCGTTCAGCGTCAGCGCGTTGAAGGCCAAACCGGAAACGGTGAAGAAATTCCTCGCCGCGTTGGAGAAGGCCACGACTGATGTCAACGCTACGCCCGATAAATTCAATACGCTGCTCACCGATAAGAAGTTGGTGCCCGCCCCGCTGATCGGCAAGTATCAACTGCCCAAATTCCCCGCCGCCTCGGTACCCAGCGAAGCGCAGCTGAAAGATGTGCAGGCGTGGATGATCGAGAAGGGTCTGATCAAGACCGAAGTGGCGTATGATAAGTTGGTGGATGCGAGTTACTTGCCTAAATAACCAGTAATGAGTAACGAGTAAGTTGCTCTTACGTATTACTCGTTACTCATTACTCATCAGCGTATGATCGAATTTAGCAACGTCACCTTTGCTTATCCCACCGCCCGCCCCGTGTTCGATCGCTTCAACTGGCCGATCGCGCGGGGCGAAGCGTGGGCGGTGATCGGCGC
>JACRBO010000354.1 GCA_016219235.1 Chloroflexota bacterium | reverse complement strand
CGTTCGCGGGCGCTGTGGCTAAGCCCGGCTTGGGCTGTGCTGTGCGGCATTATCGCGTCGAGCGCCTTTGTATGGACAGGGCGCGACGTGCTGATCGCGATGCTGGCGGTGCTGCTGGCCGACGGCGCCTGGGCAACGGGCTGGTGGGGGCTGGTGGAGACCAACTGGCCGCAGTTGATCGCGCGCTGGACTCAAGTCACCCCCGACCCGATCCGGCAGCCGTGGCCGCTGGCGCATCCCGGCTCGCCGGCCGACCGCGCTCAGCATTGGGCGGCGCGCACGCGCGTGTGGTGGCGTGAAGTCTTATGGCCGGAAGCCAGCACGCCGGTGTTAAGCGCAATTGTTTCGAGCGGACTGGCCGTTGTCTTAAGTGCCATCATCGGTTGGGCGGCGCTGACCTTGAGCCTGGGCGCATTCGCCTTGACGCAGATCGGGGTGCTGCTGGAACACCGACATGGGCGAGCTTCGCACGTGGCGCGCGGCGCGATGGATGTGGGCCTGGCCTGGGCGTTGGGTCACGCGGCTTTTGGCGCGCTGACGCCGTACTCGGCGAGTGTGGCGGCGCTGTTCGCTATTGCCTACGGCAGCTCGGTCGATCTGGCGCGCGGCGGACAACAGGCGCGCTGGTGGCTGCTGCCGCAACTCGCCGTTGCAATTGTCCTGGTCTTGATTCAGCAGCCGCTGGCCGCGTTTGCCGTCATCTCACTGTTGATCGCGCAGTCGCTGCTGGTGACGGTGCGGCGCGGTTTGTCCTTTGCGCAGGGCGCGCAAGTGTGGCTGCTGCTGGCGATGTTAGTGACGGCGCTGGCGATACGCTGACGAGTAACAAGTGATGAGTAACGAGTAAGTTGTTGCTCATTACGCATTACTCGTTACGCATTACTCGTTCCATGTCCCCCGTTATCATCCTCATCCTCATCGCGCTCTTCATCGCCTTTCTCTACTGGCAGTTGATCCTGGCCGAAGGCGCGTACCTGGGCAAGCGCGTGGTTGCCTGGTTG
The DNA here is from genome assembly GCA_016219235.1 of Chloroflexota bacterium. The sequence goes on along the minus strand of JACRBO010000354.1, from coordinate 3,937 downwards.
TACGATGTCGTCGCGACGCGCTACAACACCATCAAGCAATACGATCCCGAAGATGATGCCCGTTTTCTAGGCGTGCCGCTGACGCTGTCGCTGCAAGGCGAGGCTGAACCACTGGTGCTGGATGTGGCGACGGGTACCTCGCGGCTGCCGCTGGCCCTGTGTCAACAACCGCTCTTTCATGGCCGCATCATCGCGCTGGATAATGCCCGTCGCATGTTGCGCGAAGCCACGCGCTACGTGACCGATCATCGCGAGCGCGTGACGTGGGTGTGGGCGCACGCCGTGCCGCTGCCCTTCGACGATAACACCTTCGAATTGGTAACATGTCTGGAAGCGCTGGAGTTTATGCCGGATACGCGCGCCGCGCTGGCGGAATGCGTGCGCGTACTGAAGCCGGGCGGGTTGCTGCTGGTGTCCAATCGCATCGCCACAGGCGCCAAAGTGATGCCGGGCAAGACTTTTTCCAAAGCTAATTTTGAAGCGCTGTTGCAAGCGTTGGGCCAATCGGATGTGACCACGCAGGTGTGGCAGGTCGATTACGATCTGGTCTGGTCGATCAAGCCGGATAACGACGAAACCTGTCAGGTCTCTAAAGACCTGACAGGTTTACTCCGCTGCCCGATCGATCGCGGCCCACTCGATCAAGCAAACGCCGCCTATCACTGCCGCACCTGTTCGCGCCGCTATCCGATCGCAACTGACGGCGTGATTGAGTTGTTGCGGTGAATCGGTAACTGGTGGATTGGTTGCTATGCCGTAAAAGCGTTCCCATGACTAACACGTTTAACACTGAGTCTGATTGGCTGAAAGATAGTCGAAGGTTTGACGAGGTCGCGGATGGCTACGACGCCTACCGCCCCGCTTATCCAGAGAAACTGATCGATGCGCTTATCGCAATGACCGGCATCCGGCCCGATAGTAAAATTCTGGAGATCGGCAGCGGAACGGGCAAAGCGACATTGATGTTGGCGCGGCGCGGCTTTGCGATCCGGTGCATCGAACCCGGCCAAAACCTGGTTGCCATCGCGGCCCGGAAACTCAAGCATTTCCCGCGCATAGAATTTGAGACGGTCGCCTTCGAGCACTGGCACACGCAGCCCGGCGAATTCGCTCTCGCGCTGTCCGCGCAGGCGTTCCATTGGGTGCCGAAAGAAATCGGCTATGCTCAGGCCGCGAGAGCGCTCAACCCGAATGGGCATCTGGCTTTGTTTTGGAATATGTACCCTGACCCTGCGAGTGCGGTATTCCTGGAACTGCACCAGGTTTATCAAGAGCGCGCGCCGGCATTGGCTGACCGATCGATTTCGTGCGAGGATCTAATCCGGGAAAGAGAAAGGGATATTGAAGAGAGTGGCTTCTTCAACAACGTTAAGACCAGCCTGTTCCCCTGGTCGGCGCGGTACGACACCCGACAGTATTTGGGTTTGTTGAGTACGTATTCGGATCACCTCCGCCTCTCCGACGAGGAACGCACAAGCCTGTTTGATGGTATTGCAGAAGTCATTGATAGACACGGCGGTTACCTTGAGAAACTCTACGTTGCGGCCTTATATATCGCCCAAAAGTCGGCCTGACAATTCAATGAGGTGACCTGCTGCCAGTTGACCAATCTACCAATCACCAATCTACTGATTTACTGATTGACCAATCACCGCTCACCAATTGACCAGTTACCCCTCCCCGACTATACTTGCCGCATGTGCCAACGTCTTCGATGGCTTAACCTTCTACTGATTTTCGCGGTGCTATTCGCCGTCACTCACACCGCCGCCGCGCCCGCCGCCGCGCAAGGGACTGATACCGGCGGCGAAGAAGCCTTCATCGCCGGGCTGATTCCGCGCATGTCGCCCGAAGCGAAAGTGGGCCAGTTGTTCGTCGTCAGTTTCGACGGCATCGACGTCGCAGCGGAAAGCGACGTGGCCGACTTGATTCTGAATTATCGCGTGGGCGGTGTGATTCTGTCCGCTGAGCAGGGCAACATTATCAATACCGCCAACACGCCCACGCAAGTGACGGCGCTCTCGGCGTCGCTGCAAAACCTGAGCCGTCAAACCGCGCGCGCTGCGAACCCTTCGCCGTTCATTCCGTTGTTTATGGCGCTGGAGCAAGACGGCGATGGCGCGCCGGCCAGTCCCATTTCCAGCGGCCTGACCCCGGCCCCCAGCTATATGGCGATCGGCGCGACATGGCAAACGGCCAACGCCGAAGCGGCCGGCAGCGTGATGGGGCAGGAACTCTCCGCAGTGGGCGTCAACCTGCTGCTAGGCCCGTCGCTCGATGTGCGCACGCAGCCCAGCAACCTGGCGGTTGATCCCGGCGTTAAAGTGTTCGGCGGCGATCCGTACTGGGTGGGTGCGTTGGCTCAGGCCTACGTGCGGGGCCTGCGAGCCGGATCGACCGATCGGTTGGCCGCCATCCTGAAGCATTTCCCCGGCGAAGGTGCATTGGCCGACGAAACGTACACGCTCGATCGATCACTGGATGATCTCAAGAAGATCGATCTGTCGCCGTTCTTCAGGGTGATGCCGCTGCCGACGGGCAAGACCCGCCCGCTGGCCGATGTGCTGCTGACGACCAATGTGCGCTATCGCGGCTATGGCGGCAACATCCGTGAGCGCACCAAGCCCATGAGCGTCGATAGCGCCGCGCTGCAAACACTGCTGGAACTGCCGGAAGTCAAAGCGTGGCGCGAAGCGGGCGGCCTGATGATGAGCGACGTATTCGGCTCGACAGCGGTGCGCGACTATTACGCGACCACGAACTCGACGCCCTTCTCGCCCACGCAGGTGGCGCTGGAGACGTTTCAAGCGGGCAACGATGTGCTGATCGTGCGGGGGCTGACCGGCAGCACGCTGCAACAAAAAGCCGAGCAGACCCGCGAGATCATCCAGGTCTTCCGGCAGAAATATTCCACCGACCCGGCGTTTCAGGCGCGCGTCGATAGCGCCGTGCAGCGCATTTTGCGCCTGAAATACCGGCTGTATCCGGCGTTCGATGTCGCCAATGTGGCCGCGCCGCTGGACGGCGTAACGGTCAGTGTGGGCAACGGCCTCACCACCACGCAGCAAATCGCGGCTGAGGCGCTGACGCTGTTATGGCCCACGTCCGAGCAACTTACGGCCGCGCCGCCCAGCCCTGGCGACGCCTTTATCATCGCCACCGATACGCGCCTGATCACGGACTGCCGCAACTGTGTGCCGCGCGTTACGCTGCGCGTCGACGATGTGGCGCAGGCGATCACCCGCCTGTACGGCGTGCCGTCCACTAACATCACCAACACTTCTTTTTCTGATCTGAAGTTGTTCCTGTCCAATGCGCCGGATGCGCCGGACTTGCTGCCGGCGTTTGACCGCGCACTGTGGGTCGTCATGGCCATGCAGACGATCGATGCGGCCGTGCCCGCGTCTGATGCGGCCCGGCAATTGCTGGCGCTGCGGCCCGATCTGCTGAACGGCAAGCGCGTCATCGGCCTGGTCTTTGGACCGCCGCAAAGTTTGACGGCGGCCGAGCTGTCGCGATTTACGGCGGTATATGCGTTGTACGGCAAGACGCCGCCCTTTGTGGAAGTGGCCGCGCGTGCGCTGGCCGGCGATGCTGCGCCTAACGGACGCCTGCCGATCAGCGTGGCTGCGCTGGATTACGACCTGACGCGCCAGACCGAGCCGGAGCCGGCGCCGGTAATCCAGTTGGCGGTGGGCGATGAAGTGATCGAGGGCCTGCCCATCCCGCCGTCTCCGCGCTTACGGGTGGGCGATACGGCGAGGATTCGCACGGGGACGATCATGGATCGAAACGGCCACGCCGTGCCCGATGGGACGCCGGTGCGTTTCCAGTTCCAGTATGCAGAGAGCGCGCCGGTGGTGCAGTGGGGGACGACCGTCAACGGGGTGGCCCGTACGGAGTTCGTGCTGGATAAAGAAGGCCGACTGCTCATTCG
>JACRBO010000020.1 GCA_016219235.1 Chloroflexota bacterium | reverse complement strand
CGCAGCGATCTGCCGGTGGCGGCTTATTCCGGCCGCGAGTACGGCGCGATCGTGTACGGCAAGGCGGCCTTGTTCTTCGACGCCGTGCGCCAGCAGGTGGGCGATGACAAATCGAACGCGTGGCTGCAGACCTATTTCAACACACATCGCTACGGCATCGCGCACGAGGCGGATATGCTGAAGGCCATTGAGACACAACTGGACGCGAGGACGGTGGAAGAGTTGATGCAGCAGTGGATTCGATCGCCGGAATGACGAGTGACGAGTGACGAGTGATGAGTGAGATACGCAATCAGCGAATCAGCGATAAGGCGAGTCAGCGATGACGACGATCTATTTTCTGCGACACGCCGCGAAAGACTTCGGCGGCTATTTCAATCCACGTTTGCGGCATCAGGATGAGCCGCTCAGCCCGATCGGCCTGCAAACCGCTGAGCGGCTGGTGACTTACTTCGCGGACAAGCCGATCGCGGCGATCTACATCAGCGAGTATCAGTGGACACGGCAGACCATCGAGCCGACGGCGCGGCGTTTGCAGCTTGAACCGGTGATCGATCCGCGCCTGAACGAAATGGATAACGGCGTATTCGATGGCCTGACGGATGAAGTTATTCAGCAGACGTATCCCGATGTCTGGCAAGCCTACCTCGAACGCAAGAGCGACTTTCGCTTTCCCGAAGGCGAGACCGGCGAAGAAGTCCGGCAGCGCATCAGTGCGTTCTTGGATGACAAGCGGCAGCAGCACCCGGATCAGACGATCGTCGCGGTCGCCCACGACGGATTGATCCGCCTGTTGATGTGCACTATTCTGCGCCTGCCGGTGCATCAACGCTGGGACTTCCGTATCGATTTTGCCGGCATCGTTGAAATCATCTATCAGCCAAAGTACGACACGTGGAAGTTGATCCGGTTCAATCAGGCAATGGATACGGTGCGTTCAACTGTGTCGCAGTCTGTGGCCCACCACCGGCCATTGGCCAACCTCGTTGATGGCCGCGAAATACATTACTACGTCTGTCCAGTTTGTGGATACGACCAACTAGACCGCCCACCCTACGCCAACATTGGATTTCCTCCTTACAAGTACTCTCTGAAACCGCCATACTATGCTCACTATGGTCAGCCTTCCTATGATGTCTGTTCTTGTTGTGGCTTTGAATACGGAAACGATGATGAGCCAGGAACGGTATCAAGTGCCCGGTCCTTTCAAGAATACTTGTCTGATTGGATCGAAAACGGGTTGCTGTGGTTTAAGCCCGACAAAAGGCCGAATGATTGGAGTTTGGAAGATCAACTCCAGAAATACGGAATCCCAATGCCCGTTAAGTGAGAGACTTCAGATCGTCGGTCAATACATCACGTGCAGTTGGCGGCAAGACTCTTCTGCAAACAGAATCGGCCAAGGTGATACTTGTTTCCATTGCGGCGCACCCAACAGGTGTGCAACGCGGATGCGAGCCGTCAACGAACGCCTTCGGCAAAACGGACACACGGACAGAAGCGGATACGCGCTCAACTGCTCATCGCTATGACATGCCGCACACTACACTACCGGGTTGACGTTTAACGCCGCGCGTTATACAATCTCCACATGATCCGATCGTTCAGATCCGGCGAAACTGAAAAGATCTTCAACCGCGAACGATCGCCGAAACTTCCCGCTGCTATTCAACAGGTCGCGCTGCGCAAATTACGAATGCTCAATCGTGCCGTGACCTTGCAGGATTTGCGGGTGCCGCCCGCCAACCGCCTGGAGAAACTGTCGGGCAACCGGGCCGGTCAATATAGCATTCGCATCAATGATCGATGGCGCATTTGCTTTGACTGGGAAGCCGGCGATGCCCGGAACGTGGAAATTGTGGATTACCATTAGGGAGGGGCATGGCGAAGAAAGACCTGAAGCCGGTTCACCCCGGCGAAGTGTTACTCGAAGAGTTTCTCAAGCCGATGAACCTGAGCCAGAATCGTCTGGCGCTGGACATTGGCGTCCCGCCTCGCCGCATCAATGAGATCGTCCTGGGGAAGCGGAGTGTTACCGCCAATACCGCGCTGCGGCTCGGCCGCTATTTTCAGATGTCGCCGCAATTCTGGCTGGGTCTCCAGATGGATTACGATCTGGATATTGCGGCCGATGCGCTGGCCAGCCGGTTAAACCGCGAAGTCAAGACTCACGCCGTAGCGGCTTAGGTGTAACAACTACTCCCCCATGAAACGCGCCTCAACCACTGCTCCCGATCTGTTCGACGTCGCCGCTCACGATATGATCCAGCGCAGCCAGCCCCTGGCCGCGCGGATGCGCGCGCGCTCGTTCGATGAATACGTCGGGCAGGACGACATCATCGGCCCCGGCCGATTGCTCCGCCGCGCGATCGAGGCCGATAAGCTCTTCTCGTCGATCCTGTTGTGGGGGCCGCCCGGCACCGGCAAGACTACGCTGGCGATGATCATCGCGCACACCACGCGCAGCCACTTCGAGCAGATCAACGCCGTGATGTCGGGCGTGGCCGACATCCGCCGCATCACCGCCGAGGCGCAAGAGCGCTTGAAGTTGTATCGCCAGCGCACCATTTTGCTCATCGACGAGATTCACCGCTTCAACAAGGCGCAGCAGGATGCGCTGCTGCCGCACGTCGAAAACGGCACGCTCATCCTCATCGGCGCGACCACGGAGAACCCGTATTTTGAGGTCATCGGCCCGCTCGTCAGCCGCTCGCGCGTGTTTCAACTGAAACCGCTCAACGACGACAACGTGCGCGATTTGCTCAATCGCGCCCTCACGGACATCGAGCGCGGTTACGGCGGCCTGATCATCGATGTGGATGACGACGCGCTCGATCATCTCATTCGGGTGGCCGGCGGCGATGCGCGCAATGCGCTGAACGCGCTGGAACTGGCCGTCGAATCGACGCCGCTGAACGAAGACAACAAGATTCATCTGACGCTGCAAGTGGCGCAGGAATCGATTCAACGGCGCGCGATTTTGTACGACAAAGACGGCGACGCCCACTACGACACGATCAGCGCCTTCATCAAATCCGTGCGCGGCTCCGATCCCGATGCGGCGTTGTACTGGCTGGCGAAGATGTTGTACGCGGGCGAAGAGCCGCGCTTCATCTTGCGACGATTGCTGATCCTCGCGGGTGAAGACATCGGCATGGCGGACCCGATGGGGTTGGTGATGGCGAACGCGGCCGCGCAAGCCTTTCAGTGGATGGGCCTGCCGGAAGGCGTATATCCGATCGTGGAAGCGACGATCTATCTGGCGACTGCGCCCAAGAGTAACTCGGCGGGCGCGTACTTCCGGGCGCTCAAGCAAGTGGAAGCCGAAGGCAAAGTGGAAGTGCCCATTCATTTGCAGGACGCCAATCGCGATGCCAAAGCGTTGGGGCATGGGGCGGGCTATCAATATCCGCACGAGTTTGACGGCCATCACGTGCCGCAGAATTATTTGCCGGAGGCCATCAAGGGCATGCGCTTCTACGAACCGAGCGCGCAAGGCTATGAGGCGCAGGTCGATGAACGCCTGACACGCTGGCGCAGGGCCGTCGAGCAGGCCCTCGCCATCGAGCCGCACGCCGGGCCGCAGGTGACGGAACAGGAGATTATCAGTTTGAAGAAGAAACTAAAGTGAAGCAAGATGCAGGATGCAAGAGGCATGAGGCACGATGCGACACAAGATGCATCCTGCTTCCTGCATCGTGCATCCGCTTTCTGCTTACGTTGTTCTAACACTCTTCTGCTACCATCTTGACCGATTGACCAATCAACCGATTACCAATCAACCAACTCACTCATTTGACGGAGAGACTTATCCATGACCACCGAATCCCATGAATTTAAGGCCGAAATTCAACAACTGCTGAATATCCTCGTCCACTCGCTGTACACCGAGCGCGACATCTTTTTGCGCGAGTTGATCTCCAATTCATCTGACGCGCTAAGCCGCTTGCAGTTCGAGCTGCTGACCAACCGCGACGTGCTGGATCCCGACGCGGAGTTGAAGATCACAGTCGAGTGCGACAAGGACGCGAAGACGATTTCGGTGCGCGACACGGGCATTGGCCTGACGCGCGACGAGATGGTGGAGAACCTGGGCACGATCGCGCATTCGGGCGCGGCGGAATTTATGAAGCGCCTGCAAGCCGAGAAGAAACCCGCCGACGTGATCGGCCAGTTCGGCGTGGGCTTTTATTCGGTGTATATGGTGGCCGATGAAGTCACCGTGACCTCACGCTCATACCGGCCGGACGCACAGGCCGTGCAATGGACGTCGAAGGGCGACAACACTTACACGCTCGCGGACGTGGAGAAGGCCGATCGGGGCACGGTAATCACGGTAAAGTTAAAGGAAGACGCCGCCGAATACGCCGAGGACTGGAAACTCGAGCAGATTATCAAGAAGCACAGTGACTTTGTGTCGTTCCCGATCTATGTGAAAGACAAGGTCGCCAATCGGCAGACGGCCATCTGGCGGCAGTCCGCGCGCGAAGTGACTGCCGAGCAGTACGACGAGTTCTACAAGCACCTGACGCTGGATTTCGACGCGCCGCTGACGCATGTGCACATGGTGGCCGATGTACCGGTGGACGTCCACGCGATTTTGTACGTGCCTGCCAAACGCGACCGCGGCATCTTCAGCCTGCGCAAAGACGATGGCCTGAAGCTGTATTCGCGCAAGATTCTCATCAGCGAATACTTCAAGGATTTGCTGCCGCAGTACTTCCGCTTCATTCAGGGCGTGGTCGACTCTGAAGACTTGCCGTTGAACGTCAGCCGCGAAGCGATTCAGAACAATCGGGCGGCGGCCAAACTCAAGTCAACGCTCACGCACAAGATTGCCACCGAGTTGGCCGATCTGGGTGAAAAAGATGCGGCCAAGTACGCCGAGTTCTGGAAGGAATTTGGCCCGTTCATCAAGGAAGGCATCGCCACTGATCCATCCAATCAAACCGATCTGGCGAAGCTGCTGCGCTTCAAGACCAATCGCGGCGGAGACGAGTGGATATCCTTACAACAAGTGGTCGATCGATTGAAGCCCGATCAAACGGCGATCTATTACATTCTTGGTGAAGACCTTACCTCGGTGGCGCGCAGTCCGCACCTCGATTACTTCCGCCAGCACGATCTGGAAGTGGTGTATCTGGTCGAACCGATCGACAGTTTCATGATCATGACGTTGAAGGAGTTCGCGGGCAAGAAGCTGCAGAACGTCGACGATGCGGCGCTGGAATTGCCCAAAGCCGAGAAGCTGATCGAGTCGAAGATCGAGAACGAAGACTTCGCGCAGCTGGCGGCGCGCATCAAGACCACGCTGGGCGACCAGATCGCGGAAGTGCGCGAGTCCCAACTGCTGACCGACAGTCCGTGCCGGCTGGTCTCGCCCAACAGCGAAACCGATCGAGACATGCAGCGCGTCCGCCGCATGCTGGGCCAGGATTATGAAGTGCCGAAGAAGATCATGGAGATCAATCGCGGCCACACGTTGATTGCGGACATGGCGTCGCTGGCAAAGACGGGCGCGAACGATGCGCTGCTCGACGCGTGCATCCACCAGCTGTTCGAATCATCGCTGCTGCTGGAAGGTCTGCTGCCCAACCCGGCGGCCATGGTGCCGCGCATTCAGCAACTGATGGAAGCGGCGGCCAAAGTAAAATGAGTGATGAGTGACGAGTGATGGGTGCGATTTCACTCATCACTCGTCACTCATT
>JACRBO010000352.1 GCA_016219235.1 Chloroflexota bacterium | reverse complement strand
GCAAGACGATCCAGATCATTGCGCTGCTGTTGCATGCGCGATCGACGCAGGCGGCTCAGCAGCCCGCACTGTTGATCTGTCCGACCTCGGTGGTGGGCAACTGGCAGCGCGAACTGGCGCGCTTCGGACCTGACTTGCGCGTGCTGGTCTATCACGGCGCAGGCCGCAAAGCGATCGATCTGGAGACGCAGGCCGATCAGCATGATATTGTGATCAGTTCGTATGCGCTGCTGCATCGTGACGAGAAGACCCTCACCGCCATCGAGTGGCGTGAGGTGATACTCGACGAGGCGCAGAACATCAAGAATCCCGGCGCAAAACAGGCACAGGCGGCGCGCAAACTCAACGCGCGCTGGCATGTGGCGTTGACAGGCACGCCGGTCGAAAACCGGTTGACCGAACTCTGGAGCATCTTTCAGTTTTTGAATCCGGGTTATCTTGGCTCGCAAAACGATTTTCTCGATCGCCTCGCCAGGCCGATCGAGCGGGCGGGAGACGAAGCCGCCACGAAACGCCTGAAGGCGCTCGTCGGGCCGTTCATCCTGCGGCGCGTGAAGACCGATCCCGCCGTCATCAGCGATTTGCCCGACAAGAACGAGATGAAGGTGTACTGCTCGTTGACGAAGGAACAGGCGACGCTGTATCAAGCCGTGGTGCGCGATTCGTTGTTGCGGCTCGAAGAGGCCGAGGGGATCAATCGGCGCGGGCTGGTGCTGGGCACGCTGTTGAAGTTGAAGCAAGTGTGTAATCATCCGGCACAGTTTTTGGGGGATGGCAGCGCGATCGCCAATCGCAGCGGCAAATTGGAACGTCTGACGGAAATGCTGGACGAAGTGCGTGCCGTGCGCGATAAGGCGTTGATCTTCACGCAGTTCGCGGAGATGGGCAAGCTGCTGCAAAGTTATCTGCAAGATACTTTTGGCGATGAAGTGTTTTTCCTGCACGGCGGCACGCCGGCCAAGACGCGCGACAAAATGGTTGAACGCTTCCAGACCGATCCGCACGCGCCGGGGGTGTTTGTCCTGTCGATCAAAGCGGGCGGCACAGGCTTGAATCTCACGGGAGCCAATCACGTCTTCCACTTCGATCGGTGGTGGAATCCCGCCGTCGAGAATCAGGCGACCGATCGCGCCTTCCGCATCGGCCAGACGAAGAATGTGCAGGTGCACAAATATCTGTGCGCGGGCACGTTTGAAGAAAAGATCGATGATCTGATCGAGCGCAAGAAGGCGCTGGCCGAAAGCATCGTCGGTATGAGCGAGGGCTGGATCACGGAACTGTCCACCGATCAACTGCGCGAGCTGTTTGCGTTGCGGAAGGATGCGGTGGGGGAATAGAAATTGGTACATTGGTAAATTAGTACATTGGTGCTTGGCTGATTGGTAGGCTTTGATGTTCGACTAATCTACCAATTCCCAATCTACCAATCTACTAATCCCCAATCTACTAATCTACGGAGTCACTATGGGCTGGGGTTGGGGTTACTATCCAAAGCCGAAGCCGCGCAGGCATGCGGACGGCATCAAGGCGCAGAGCAAGAAGTTCGGGCAGACGTGGTGGGCCAGCCGCTGGCTGATCGCGCTGGAGCGCCTGGTCGATCCGGGCCGCCTGAGTCGGGGGCGCTCGTATGCGCGCAGCGGACAGGTGCTTAACATCGACATCACGACGGGCAAGGTCACGGCGCAGGTGCAGGGCAGTCGGCCTCAGCCTTACAAAGTCAAGATCAGCATCAAGCCGCTGTCCGATGCGCAATGGGCCGGCGCCGCCGATGCGATGGCGGCCCAGGCGATCTTTGCGGCGAAATTACTCGCCGGGGAAATGCCGAATGAAATCGAGGAAGCATTTGCCACGGCAAAGGTCAGCCTGTTTCCGCTCAAGTCTGATGATTTGATCACGAACTGCTCGTGCCCGGATTATTCCAATCCCTGCAAGCACATCGCGGCGGTGTATTATCTGTTGGGTGAACAATTCGACGGCGATCCGTTTTTGTTGTTTCGGTTGCGCGGCAAGAGCAAGAGCGAGATTATGGATTTGTTGCGCGCCCGTCGATCGGCCTCAGACACTGACGCCACGCCTGCGCCCGCACCGGCCAAGCGGTCGCGCGCGAAGAAAGCCGAAACCATCGGCGCAATTAAAGAACCGGCGATCTCGTTGGACGCCGAGATCGATCGGTTCTGGGTGATGGCCGCAGATTTAGCGGACTGGCGCACGACGATCGAACGTCCGCCCCTCGACGCGGCTCCGATCAAACGGCTGGGTAAGCCGGGTTTCTGGCACGGCAAAGAAGACTTTATCGCGATGATGACGGTGGCCTATCGGGGTGTGACTGAGGCAGCATTGAATGCAGCCTTCAAAGACACGTCCATTCGCACTACCCATTCTGTTTCAACGAAACGAGACAACCGCCCTGTTTCAAATGTCTGATGCCGGGCAAGCGACCAGGCGGCGGCACTTGTGTCAAGACCCTTCTTGAGTTACATTAGGCCGATGAAACCCATTCCAATTGCTCAAGTCAAACGTAAAGATCGCGCCGTCGAAGATGAAGCGTGGATTCGCGCCATGCTGCATCGGGCGGCCATCGGCATCCTGGCGACCGCCAACGCGGGACAGCCCTACATCACGTCGCGTCATTTTGTGTTCGATGAAACCGCCAACGTGATCTACATGCACGCCGCGCCGGCCGGGCGCACGCGCACCGACGTCGAGGCCAACGCCTCCGTCTGTTTTAGCGTGAGTGAGATGGGCCGACAGCTGCCCGCGCCGACCGCGTTCGGTATGGGCAGCGAATTCGCGAGCGTCGTCGTGTTTGGCCGTGCGGCGACTGTTGCCGACGAAGCGGAAGCCACCCGCGCGCTGCAACTGCTGTTAAAAAAGTACTTTGCGCACCTGAAGTACGGCCAGGATTATCGCGCTATTCAGCCGGCGGAATTGGCGCGCACCGCCGTGTATCGCATCGAGATCGAGCAGTGGAGCGGCAAGCGGAAACAGGTGGCCGAAGATTACCCGGGCGCGTTTTGGTATGATCAGACGCGAGGGGAAGAATGGAGGCAATGATGAATGATCAGCCCGAACAACACCCGATCAAGATCGTCCGAGGCGCCTGCCCGCTGGATTGTCCCGACACGTGCAGTTGGGAAGTGACCGTCAAGGCTGGCCGCGCGATCGATCTTCGCGGCACCAAAGATCATCCGTATACGCGCGGCAGCCTGTGCGTCAAGCTGAACAAGTATCTCGATCACGTCTCTGCGCCCGATCGGTTACTCTACCCGCTGCGGCGGATCGGTCGCAAGGGTGAAGGCCGATTCGAGCGGATCACCTGGGACGAAGCACTCGCCGAAATCGCCGATCGTCTGAAAAGCATCATCACGCAGCACGGCGGCGAAGCCATCTGGCCGTATGTCGGAACCGGCAGTCTGGGCTTCCTTCAGGGTGAAGCGGGTGTGGGGCAGCGGCTGTGGAATACACTCGGCACATCCATCCATTCGGCCAATATCTGTTCGCGCGCCGGCAGCGTCGGGACGATGTACACCATGGGGTCGCGGCACGGCATGGATCCGGAAGGCTGCCGCCATTCCAAATTGATCATCCTGTGGGGCACGAATCCGCTGACGAGCCACAACCATGTATGGCGCTTCATCGCCGAGGCGCGAACCAACGGCGCTTACGTGGTCGTGATCGATCCGATCCGCACCCGCACGGCTGAACAAGCCGATGAGTATATGTCCATCATTCCCGGGACGGATGCCGCGCTGGCGTTGGGACTGTTGAATGTCGTGGTCACATCGGGCGCGGAAGATCGTGCTTACATCGAGCAGCACACGCTCGGCTGGGATCAATATCGCGCGCGCATCATGGAGTATCCACCGGCACGCGTCGCGCAGATCACGGGCATTCCCGAAGAAACGATTCGTGCGTTGGGCCACCGATTGGCGACGACGCGCCCGACGGGCATCTTCACGAAGATGGGCATTCAACGCCACGCGGGCGGCGGCATGGCGCTGCGCACGATCATGACCATGCCCGGCGTCACCGGCGATTGGCAGTACGTGGGCGGCGGCGCGGTCTATTCGACCGGCGACTATCTGCAGGGCAATTTTGATCGGCTGTTCCGCCCTGATTTGCGCCCGCGCCCGGCGCGCACGCTTTTAATGGCACGCTTCGGCGACAATCTGCTTGAGGCTACGGATCCGCCGGTGAAGGCGCTGCTGGTACTGGCCGCCAATCCGGTCGCCAGCAATCCCGATCAGAACCGGGTGCGTCGCGGCCTCGCGCGCGAGGATCTCTTCACCGTCGTCGTCGATCATTTTCAAACGGACACCGCCGACTACGCCGATCTATTGCTGCCGACGACGATGCAGCCCGAACACGCCGATCTGCACAACGCCTATGGTCATCTCTACGTGCTGTGGAACGAACCGGCGATCTCGCCGCCGGGTGAGTGCCTGCCCGGCACCGAGATCGTTCGTCGGCTGGCGCGGCAGATGGGGCTAACCGAGCCGTGTCTCTACGACAGCGACGAAGATCTGGCGCGCGCCTTTCTCGATACTGATCATCCATCGCTCAAGGGGATCACGCTGGAGAAACTCAAAGAGCAGGGCTGGGCGCGCTTGAACTATCCCCAGCCGACGCTGGCGTATCCGCATGGCTTCCCAACGCCTTCGGGCAAGATCGAGTTCTTTTCGCAGACAGCCGCCGACGACGGCTTCGATCCCTTGCCGACCTATACGCCGTCGCAGGAGGTGGTCGATCAGGAATTGGCGAAGCGTTATCCACTAACGTTGATCACGCCGGCCTCGCACTATTTTCTGAACAGCCTCTTTGCGAACAAGCCCGACCTGGCAAGGCAGGCCGGACCCATTCGCGTGGTGCTGCATCCAACCGATGCCGCGCTGCGACAGTTATCGAGCGGCGCGAGCGTGCGGATCTACAACGATCGCGGAGAGTTTCAGGCAGTCGTCGAAGTGAGCGAGGCCGTTCGGCCCGGCGTGGCGATGAGTCCCAAGGGTTACTGGCCCAAATTGAACAGCCAACCCACTAACGCCAACGCCACCGTCGCTGAACGCGACTCGGACATGGGCGGCGCGGTCTATCACGACAATCGCGTCGAAGTTGAGGCGGCCAGACCCACACAGAACGTGTGATTGCGTTTAGGCCGATGCGGGCAAAGGATCAAAGCGGTGACACTCGCACGCGATGCACAGCCTGTTTAGTGCTGTGTCGATAGATGAGCAATTGCTCTGCCCGATCCGCGTCATACGTGCCATCAGACACCTCCACGCGATAGCCGTGCGGATACTGGTAATTCGGCACGAAGATTTCGGTAGGCGCAGTGACTTCGGCGTGATGGCGAAACTCCAACTCGAAGTGGCGCGACTTCCGATCGAACTTCATGTGCAGCGGTTCACCCGCGATCGCGCGTGCGTAGGGCCGCACTACGGCTTCCAATGCCCGTCCACCTGAGTTGATGTCCTGCGGATTCGTTTGCTGATCGCGGCTGAAGATCGACAGGTCCTCGTCGTTCCACTGATCTCCCCAGCGATTGTCGTTGTCCGGCGTGTAGTTCCATAGCGTCCAGTTCAGCAAATTTGCATCCATCGCATCGAGGTACGAATCGAGCGCGCGGGTCTGCGGGCCAAAGTCGCCGGTGCGATAGGCGTGCTTCTTCTTCAAGTCGAAAGGCACGCCGAATTCGCCGATAACCGTGGGGGCCTGATTCATGCCGTGAATGCCCCAGTGTCGAATGTCGCGCAGCTGCTCCGCAAACAGGCGCCGCACGCGCTGCGCGCCGAGCGCCAACCGTCGCGTGATCGGATCGATGCTGAAGAATGAGATGTGATCCTTGAAGTACAACGTCAGCACGTCGTACCAGTGTGCGGCGTTGGCGACGTTGGGCGCATCGTCCACCGTCCAGCGCAGTGAATTCTCCAGCGTCACATTCTCCGCAAAGATCACGGCGTGCGGCATGGCGGATCGGATTTCGCGCGCGTAGCGGCGAATAAACGGGCGGATGAAATCATCGGTCGGATCGACCGGGCGGCCGTTGAGGTGAGAAAAGTAATCGGGTTTGAGTAAGCGCGGTGTGCCGTTGGCGTCCACATCCCACACGCCGTGTTGTTTCCAAATACACTCACGATCATCGCACCACGCGCTTACGCCCTGCGGATTGATCAGCCGCTGGCCGCGTTTGCGCGGGCCGAGCAGCGTCATCTCGTACACATCGATCTGTCGCGGCAGACCCGCGCCCAATAGCATCGACTCGAACGGCGTCGGCGCGGCGTCCGTGCGCAGGATGTTCATGGGCAGCGCCAGATCCTTCACGCCGATGTAGCCCGTCGACGGCTCGTTGAACGAATCGAAGCCGACGACGTTGGGCAAGTCTGTCACGCGCTGCGCCACCTGCCTCAGCGCATCGAGGTAATGACGCTGCAAGTAGTCTTGCGCGGATTCGCCGTCGATCTTGAGCTGCGGCGCGAAAGCGTTGCCGCCAAAGAACAACGTGAACATCGTCGCCGCGGCGAGCTTGCTGTAGTTCGACGGCCAGATCATGCGGGGCAAGGTTTCGCCACCGAAGGTGCAGTGTACGATCGCCGCGCCCGTCTCGGTGAAGTTCTGCGGATTGAAACCGATGGCCTCGTAAGTCCAGCCCGGCGCGCCGTCGCCACCCGACAGCCGCCCCCACACATCCTGATGGGGGTCGATGAACAATCGGATGTGGTGCTGCCGCGCTTTCTCGATCACCTGCACGAGATAATCGAGATATGCTGCATCGTACTGCCCCGGCCCCGCGTGCTCGATCGCCTCCCACGTGACGAGGAAACGCACGAAGGTCAGGCCCCATTCACGCATGCGCGCGAAGTGCTCGTCGGCTTCCTCGATCGGAAACGGCCGCCCGACGAAGGAGACGTGTCGATGATCGAAGAAGCCCTCGCGTACGCGCGTCGGCAACCCGATCGGTACTTTGCTGCTGCCCGAAAGATTGACGCCGCGCAGCACCACCACGCGGCCATGTTCGTCGACAAACCACGGACCTTGAGTGTGGATCATGATTGATAACGGGACTTTCGCTCCCGCCCTCAGCCTTTAACTTCCAACACCACCGTCTCCACCCGATCGGAACTCGTCCCAATCATGAGATCGAACAATCCCGGCTCAACGACGCGCTGCATGTGCTCGTTCAGCAGCGACAACTGATCGGGTTTGACGATAAACTCCACGGTGCGCGTCTCGCCCGGTTCGAGCGTGATGCGGCGAAAATCGATCAACTGCTTTACGGGTCGTGTTACCGACGCAAGTTGATCGTGCGCGTACAGCTGCACCACTTCATCGCCCGCACGTTGGCCCGTGTTTGTGATCCGCACGCTGACGGTGGCTGATTCATTGCGCGTAATCTGCGCCGGCGTCACGCGCAGATCGCTATACGCAAACGTCGTGTAACTGAGGCCGTGCCCAAACGCAAACAGCGGCGACCGGTCCGCAAACAAATAGCCGCGCCGCGCCGAGGGCTTGTGATAGTAATAGGCCGGAATCTGCCCCGCCGAGCGCGGAAAGGTGATGGGCAATTTGCCGCCGGGGTTCACGTCGCCGAACAGCACGTCGGCCACGGCCGGGCCGGTGGCTTGCCCCAGATACCAGCCCTCCAGAATCGCGGGCACATGCTCCGCAATCCAGTTGATGGACACCGGCCGCCCGCCGATCAGCAGCACGATCGTCGGTGTGCCCGTCGCGACGATGGCCTTGACCAGATCATCCTGCCGCCCCGGTAAATTCAGGCTGTCGCGATCGCCCAGATGATTCTCGCTCCAGCCTTCGCGGCAGGTGCCTTCGTTCTCGCCCACTACCACGATCGCCACCTGCGCCGATCGCGCGATTTCAACCGCCTGCGCGATGCGGGCCTCATCCTCGATCGGATCGCTCGCAATCACAGCGTTGTTCCACCATTGCTGCCAGCCCTGCACGCCTTCGGTGATGCGGCAGCCCTCGGCGTACCGCACTTCGATCTGATCGCCGACCTTACGGCGAATGCCTTCCAACACGCTGAGGCCGTGGGCGCATTCGGTGCTGTAACCGCCGGGATGGAAATCGGCGGCGTTGGGGCCGATGACGGCGATCGAGCGCAGTTGAGTTCGATCAAGCGGCAGCAGCCCGTCGTTCTTCAACAACACGATCGATTGGTGCGCGGCCCTCAAGGCCAACGCCTGATGTTCGGCGCTATTTGTGATGGCCTCGGCGCGTTCCACATCGATGTAGGGCTGCTCGAACAAGCCCAGCAAGAACTTGGCGCGCAGCACGCGCGCCACCGCTTGATCGATCACCGCCTCAGCGATCACACCGTCGCGCACCGACTGAATCAGTGTGCCGAAGCAGCTATCCAGTTCGAAATCGATGCCCGTGAGCAGCGCCTTGCGTCCGGCTTCGGCGATGTCGGCGGCGACGTGATGCAGCGCGTGCAGTTGGGTGACGGCATAGCCATCGGACGTGATGAAGCCGTCGAAGCCCCATTCGCCGCGCAGCACATCGCGCAACAGCCACGTATTGACGTGCACAGGCACGCCGTTGATTTCGTTGTACGCGGCCATCACCGATTGAACGTGCGCGTCTTTCACGGCGGCCTCGAACGGCGCGAGGAAGTAGTCGCGCAGATCGCGCTCGGCGTAGTTGGTGGGCGCGGCATTGATGCCCGCTTCCGGCTGGCCGTGCGCGCCGAAGTGTTTGGCCGTAGCGATAACGTGCTGCGGATCGATTGGCCACGCGTCCATCGGACGCGCCTCGCCTTGCAGGCCGCGAATCGCCGCCACGCCGATTTTCGACACGAGGCACGGGTCTTCGCCGTAGGTCTCCTCGGTGCGGCCCCAACGCGGATCGCGCCCCAGATCGAGCACGGGCGACAGCACGAAGTTGCCACCGCGCGCGCGGGTTTCGGCGGCGATGGCCGTGAAGACCTCGCGGATCAGATCGGGCTGCCACGTGCTGCCCAGCGCAATCGCCTGCGGGAAGACCGTGCTGTCCTTCGCCATCAAGCCGTGCAGCACCTCGTCGATGGCGAAAGCGGGAATGCCCAGGCGCGTGTGCTCGATCTGGTAACGCTGAATCTGATTGTACAGTACGGCGGCTTCACGTGGACTGCGATGTAAACCGACGCGCGACATCGCGCCCAGGCCGTGCGGCCACACGCGGCGCAGCTGCTCAACGTCGCCGGTGTCAAAGGTGATGTCGTCGTTCCAGTCGGCGCTGGAGATCTGCGCGATCTTCTCTGCCAGCGTCAGGCGCGTCGCCAGATCGGCGACGCGTTGTTCGATGGGCAGTTGCGGGTTGCGATAGGGCAGTTGCGATTCAGTGGTCATGTTTGCCTCGGACAGTTGAATGTGGGTGCAGACGCATTGTATCAAAACATCCGTAAGCCTGCTATCGATGCTATAATTCAGTTGTTGAGGTGCACGGCCACATGAATCTCCACAGGGTGCTTGATGACTTTAAGACTGAATTGCGCCAGCTGTACGGTAAGCGGCTGCAAGATGTGATCTTGTTTGGCTCGTATGCGCGCGGTGACGCCTGGGCCGGGTCGGACATCGACGTAATGGTTGTGTTAGCCGGGGAAGTGTCGCCGGGGCGTGAGATCGACCGGATGATTGAGGTGATCACTGATCTTAACCTCAAGTACGATGTCTTGCTATCGGTCGTGCCTGTGGCCGAAGACAAATATCGGCGCGTCAACAGCCCGTTGCTGCTGAATGTGCGGCGCGAGGGAATTCCGGCGTGAACGAGATTGAATCGTTGGTAGCGCGGGCCACGAAATATCTGGGCAGCGCCGAATTGCTGCTTGAACACGGCGACCCCGAATCGTCTGTGTCACGCTCGTATTACGCCATGTTTTTCTGCGTTCAGGCTTTGCTCTTGACGAAGAGCCTGACCGTCTCGTCTCATAAAGGACTCAACTCGCTATTCAGCGAGCACTTCGTGAAAACCGGCTTGCTGGCCAGGGAAATGAGCCGCGAACTGAACCGTGCTTTTGAGAAGCGACAACTGGGCGACTATGAATTTGTCTTCGTGCTGGCTGAAGACGAAGCGAGGGAGATTCTCGATAGCGCCACCGCTTTTGTTGATCAGTGCGTCGCTTACCTGAAAGACAACGGCTATCTCTAGTCTTCCCTCCGGCCCGGTGTTGCCCCAAAACTCTGATAAAATCCTGCCCGCGCCGCCCTATCATCAAACGACCCTGCTCCGAATATGAAACGAGGCAACTACCATGTTCCAAGTGTCTGATGCCTGGAAAGTCGCGTACCCGGCCGCTCACGCCGGCATCCTGGTGATGAATGGTGTAACCAATCCCTCTCATCATGCTGGACTGGAAGAGATCAAACAGCAGTTACAAGCCGAACTGCGCGCCCGGTTCGCCGGTCAGGAGCGCAGCGCCATCGCCGCACTGCCGACGATTCAGGCTTACAATACTTACTATAAGTCCTTCAAGAAAACCTATCACGTTCAACTTCAATTGGAGTCGATCGCTTTTAAAGGCAAGTCGCTACCGTCAGTGGCCGCACTGGTCGAAGCGATGTTCATGGCCGAGATCAAGAACTTGCTTTTAACCGCCGGACACGATCTGGATACCGTGCAATTGCCGATCACGCTGGATGTCGCCACCGGACAGGAAAGTTACACGCTGTTGCGCAGTCAGGAACAACTCTCGAAAGCGGGCGACATGCTGATGGCCGATCAAACAGGCGTCATTTCCAGCGTGCTGTACGGCCCCGATCAACGCACGCAGATTACGGCGAACACTCGCCGCGTGCTATTCGCCGTCTACGCGCCGCCTGGCATTGAGGCAGCCGACGTACAACACCATCTGGAAGATATTCGGCAGTATGTGTGGTGTGTGTCGCCAGCCGCTAAAGTTGAACGATTGGAAGTCTAAGAGACTGTTTCTTAAAGGGTCTGCGTGCTGTTTTGGCGATTGAAATCGCAGCAACAACTGCACAATGTCGGCCTGCGCCGACTGGAACCCAGCCGACGTAGGTCGGCTTCGTGTCACGGTAGGCGCGAATTTTATTCGCCGGCAGATTTAAGAAACACTCTCTTAGGCGCGCAGTAAACTCCGGGATCGAATCGGCTTCATCCCTCATCCTTTAGCCTTCATCCTTTGCCGTTGAACTCTGGTACAATTTCGCGCATGAGACTCAGTCACCTGCTCGCCGCGCTGCCGTCCTTTGAAGTTCCACCGTTGATCGATGATCCCGATGTCACGCTCGTCACCGCCGACTCGCGTCAGGTCATTCCCGGCGCGTTGTTCGTGGCCTATCCCGGCGTGTCGGTCGATGGTCACCGCTTTGTCCCACAGGCCATCGAGCGCGGGGCAGTAGCGATTGTGGGCGAAAGCGATTCAACCGAATTTGAGATTTTCACGCACCACGCACCACGCATCACGCCTTATTTCAAAGTGCGAGACGGTAGAGAGGCCTTCGCCTGGCTCAACGCCGCGTGGTACGGCTATCCCGCGCGCCAGTTGATCATGATCGGCGTCACGGGCACGGACGGCAAAACCACCACGACCAACCTCATTCACTCGATCCTGAAAGCAGCGGGGATCAAGGCCGGCATGATCAGCACCGTCAACGCCGTGATCGGCGATCGGGTCGTGGACACTGGTCTGCACACTACAACACCGGATGCGGACGCGATTCAGCGCTACCTGCGTGAGATGGTGGACGCGGGCATGACCCACTGTGTGCTGGAAGCCACGTCGCACGGGCTTGCCCATCATCGCGTGACGGGCTGCGAGTTCGACATC
>JACRBO010000019.1 GCA_016219235.1 Chloroflexota bacterium | reverse complement strand
GGCTGAAAGCGGTGTGGCTGATGTCGTGCAGCAATGCCGCAATCTGAGCATCGAGCGTGCCGCCGAAGCGCCGCACCAGTCCCATCACGCCCAGCGAATGCTCAAAGCGCGACGTGGGGCGCGTGATGCCGATCAAGCCCGTGATGCCGTGCTGCAAGACGCCGTGCAAGCGCTGCATGGCGCGCGTCTGCATCAAGTCCAGCAGCACGGGTTGATCAATTTCAAAATCGCCGTAGATTCGATCGTGATAGCGCATAGGGCCAGTATTATACCCGACGAGACGCCACAGCCAGCGCTCGCTTGTCGGGTGTTGATGGATCAATCAGGCTGGCAGTTGCAGGCCACTCCCGACGCAGTTGCGTGATCGCTCGCGCGGTCTTGACCAACAAAAACGTCCGGCCAAAATCTTGGTCGGACGTTTTTTTTGGGGGATGAATCTTAACCCGAATGTGAGTTGGGTATTCGCAAATGGCAGGCCGCCAGATGGCCGCCGCCTAAATCGATGAGCGGCGGCTCTGTCTGAGAGCAGACCTCAATCGCCACCGGACAGCGCGGATGGAAGCGGCAACCCGTCGGCGGATTGAGCGGGCTGGGCACGTCGCCTTTGAGCAAAATCCGCTCACGCTTGATCTTGGGGTTATGCACCGGGATGGCCGATAACAATGCTTGAGTGTACGGGTGTTCGGGATTACGGTACAACTCTATCCGATCGGCCAATTCCACCATCTTACCCAGGTACATCACCGCCACCCGATCGCTGATGTGCTCCACCACGCTCATGTTGTGCGCGATGAAAATGTACGTCAAGCCAAACTCGTGCTGCAATTGGCGCAGCAGATTCAATACTTGCGACTGAATCGACACATCCAGCGCTGAGACCGGCTCATCGCACACCAGGAACTTGGGTTGCAAAACCAAAGCGCGCGCAATGCCGATGCGCTGCCGCTGACCGCCGGAAAACTCATGTGGATACCGCTTGGCGTGATAGTCTTCCAGGCCCACCTTGTGCATAATCTCCAGCACTTGCTTATGCCGCTCGCGCCCATTGCGGACGCCGTGCACCAGCAGCCCTTCGCCGATGCTGTCCCCGACCGGCGTGCGTGGATCGAGCGACGAAAATGGGTCTTGAAAGATGATCTGCATCTCGCGGCGCAGGTTCTTCAGATCAGAGCCTTTGGCCTGCAAAATGTCGCGACCGTCAAACTTGATCGATCCGCTGGTCGGATCGATCAGGCGCACCAGCATCCGGCCAATCGTCGTCTTGCCGCAACCCGATTCGCCCACCAGGCCCAGCGTCTCGCCGCGCCGCACGGTAAAGCCCACGCCCTCCACGGCCTTCACCTGGGCGATCGTGCGCTGCAACACGCCGCCACGCACTGGAAAGTACTTCGTCAGGTTCTCAACCTCGATCAGGTTGTCCGTCGCGTTATTGGTTACCGACCACTCAAACCGGGTCGCATCAGTAGAGACTGGCATGCGTCATTCGCCTCGATCACTTATACAGCCAGCAGCGGGCCGTATGCTGAACGCCCACCGGAATCAGGTCGGGCATCGTCTGCGTACAAATTTCAAGATTATTGGCCACGCGCGCCCGGCAACGCGGCGCAAAGCGGCAGCCGGCAGGCAAGCCGATCAAGTTAGGCACGTTGCCGGGAATCACATCCAGTTCATCTTTGATTTCACCCAGCACCGGAATCGATCCGATCAGCCCCTGCGTGTACGGGTGCTTGGGGTCTTTGAACAATTCATCGGTGGCGGCTTCTTCGACGATCTGGCCCGCGTACATCACCGCAATCCGATTGGCCATCTCGGCGTCATCGCCCAGATCGTGCGTGATCAAAATGATCGCGGCCTCGTACTCTTTTTGCAGTTGCCGCATCAGGTCGAGAATCTGCGCCTGAATCGTCACATCGAGGGCCGTCGTCGGCTCGTCGGCGATCAGCAGATCGGGCTTGCTGGCCAGCGCCATCGCGATCATCACGCGCTGGGCCATGCCGCCCGATAGTTCATGCGGATAGGCATTCACGCGCCGCTGTGGATCGGGAATTCCCACTTGCTCCAGCAATTCAATGGCGCGCGCCCAGCCCTGCTTCTTGTTCATACCCTGATGGATTTGCAGCACCTCGGCCAGTTGATCGCCCACTTTGAACACCGGATTCAGCGACGATTGTGGCTGCTGAAAGATCATGGCGATGCGATCGCCGCGAATCTTGGTCATCTCGCTGGTGCTGAGTTCGAGCAGATTGCGGCCTTCAAACAGAATTTCGCCGCCGTCGATCTTGCCCGGCTGGCTGACCAGCCGCAGCACGGAGAACGACGTGACGCTCTTGCCGCAGCCCGATTCGCCCACCAGGCCCAGCACTTCGCCGCGCTTGATGTAGAAGTTGACGCCATCCACGGCTTTCACCACGCCGTCGTGTGTGTAAAAACTGGTGCGCAGATCGCGAATCTCCAACAGTTTGTCGCCTTGACCCGCGGCCTGATCGTTAGTTTTCAAGGAAGGTTGCGCCATAGTGATCGATTCAAGTAAGATTAGCGATACAGGCGCGGATCAAGCGCATCGCGCAAGCCGTCGCCCAACAGATTGAAGGCCAGCACCGTGATCATGATCGCGACGCCCGGAAAGATCAACAGGTGCGGCGCATTGAATACGCTATTGCGCTCGATGCCTAACATCGTGCCCCATTCGGGATAAGGCGGCTGCTGGCCCAGCCCCAAAAACCCCAGCGCAGCTGCATCCAGAATACCGGTCGCGATGCCCAGCGTCCCTTGCACAATCAGCGGCGTCAACGCATTAGGCAAAATACGCCGGAACAACAGACGGAGCGGCGAAGAGCCTAACGCCCGATCGGCCGCGACGAAGTCTTGTTCCTTGATCGAGATGACGCTGGCTCGCACGATACGCGCATACACCGGGATCGACACAAAGCCGATCGAGAACAGTGCCGGAACCAGCGGCGACAGGTTGCCTTTCAGAATGATCGGACGCAGAATCGCTACCAGCGCAATCGCCAACAGCAGGCTCGGAAACGCCAGCAGCACATCCATCAGACGCATGATTACATTGTCGAACCAGCCGCCGATGTAGCCGGCCAGCGCGCCGATCAGCGTCCCGATCACGATCGCGAACGTCACGGTCGAGATGCCGATGAACAACGACACCTGCGTCGCATAGACCACGCGGCTGAATAGATCGCGGCCATTACCGTCCAACCCAAACAGATATTCGGTTTGCGTCGCCGGACATCCCAACAGGTGGATGCACGGTGCGCTGCGCGTCTTATTGCCAGGATCGGTAAAATCGATCGGGTCATGCGTGGCAATCACCGGCGCGAACACCGCCACGATCAGCAAGATCGACAAAATCACCAGGCCCAGCTGGGCCGATCGGTTGCGTAACAGCCGCCGGAGCGTCGTCCGCAGCAGGCTGCTGGGCGGCTCAAGCGCATGTGGATCAACTATCGTCAGGGCATCCGTTGTCTGCATAGGTACTCCGCACGGCCGCGTTTGGTTCTATTTGCGCGCTAACTCAGCCGCACTCGCGGATCGAGGTAGGCGTAGGAAATATCGACCAGCAAGTTCACAAACACGAAAATCATCGCGATGGACAGCGTGAAGCCCTGCACCACGGGGTAATCACGGGCAAAAATCGATTCAACCAGGAACTTGCCCACACCCGGCAGGCCAAAAACGGTTTCGGTCAGCACCGCCCCGCCGAGCAGCGCGCCAAACTGCAAACCGACGATGGTGACCAGCGGCAGCATGGCGTTGCGCATGGCGTGCTTGAAGACGACCACGCGCTCGATCACGCCCTTGGCGCGCGCGGTACGCACATAGTCCAACCCCATGACATCCAGTAAATTGGAGCGGGTGATACGGGCGATGATGGACATCGGGATGGTACCCAGGGCAATCGAGGGCAAAATCAGGTGCCGCAGGGCGTCGCCCAGCACCTTCCAATTGCCCGTCACCAGCGCGTTGAAGGTAAAGGTGTTGGACAGAAACGTGATGAGCGTTTTGGGGAAGCCTTCTAGATTGTCTAGTCCCCAGGTTACCGTCAGCGACGGGATTGTCACAGCGGCGCTGAGACGGCTGCTAGTAGGTAGTTGAAATGGGGTGTCTTTTAGGGCCACGCCAAAGAAGGCGGCCAGCAGCAGGCCCAGCCAGAAGATGGGCATAGAGACGCCGATATTCGCGCCGATCATGGTGATGGCATCCACCGGGGAATTGTGACGATAAGCAGAGATGATGCCGAGCGGGACGCCAAATAAGAGAGCGAACAGCATAGCCCCGATCGCCAATTCCAGCGTCATCGGCAATCGTTCCAGCAGAATGTCAAACACGGGCCGGCCAAACTTGATGGAATTACCCAGGTCGCCAGTGATCAGCCCGCCGACGTAGCGCGTAAACTGCACGACGATGTTGTCGTTCAGGCCAAAGCGCTCCATGAACGATGCGCAGCCTTGTTTGGTAGCCTTTTCGCCCAGCATAGCCGTGCACGGATCGCCCGGAATAGCACGCACCAGGACAAACGTCACAAAGATAATGCCCAATAAAACGGGGATGATGAGCAGCAAACGGCGCAGCAAAAAACGTGCCATGGGGTCTTTCCCTACGCCCGCTCACGGCCACAGCGCAGCTGCGCACCCTGAGCAGATAGTGAATGGGTGGGACACACCTGCCCCACCCATTCACTTCAGCTAGCCGCCGCAGCGGCCGACAGTGTCGTTAAGGCTTGACGTCGTTGTTCAAGCCGATGTAGAAGACATTCAGCGCCACACGCGGATACAGCGTCAGCGTCGAATCGCCCTTGATCGAGTCGAAGTCGTTCGGATCGGGATTGTCGATACCGGTCGCTTCGCCCGACTTAAGGCTGGTCAAGCGCGCCGCCGCTTCAGAGTTCCACTTGAACACGACGGTCTTCATCTTGGCCGGCTCACCCCAGTAGTTGGGATTCGCTTCCAGGGTCAGGCTGTCGCCGCGGACCCATTCCTTCACCAGATACGCACCGGTACCCAGCGCGTCTTCCAGCGGGGCGCCGCCGGTCTTGGCCAGGTGCGCCGCCGACTGGATACCCAGCGAGCTAAAGGCGATCTTGGACGGGAAGGCGGGATCGGGCGCGCACAACGCGAACTTCACGGTCGTGTCGTCAACAGCCTCGATCGACTTCATCAAGCCGCCGTAATCGCAGTTGGGGGCTTCGTACTTGGTATCGGTCGCGGTCGCGGGCGGCACTTCCAGGAAGGCCGTGAACAGATAGGTCCAATAGTCGAAGTTGCCGGTGTTGCCCTTGTGAAGCGCATTATTCTTGTCCCACTGCACCGCATAGCTCGCCACCACATCCTTGGCCGTCAACGCCGTGCCGTCCGAGAACTTGACGTCCGAGCGTAGCTTCACGGTCCACTCGGTTAGATCGGCATTGGCCGTCGGCAATTCGGCGATATTCGCCTCGACTTCCGTGCTGCCAATCTTATAGGACAAGAGCGGATCGAAGATCTGCTCGCACGCGCGCAGGCTTTCGCCATCGGTCTCGTCGGCGCAGTACAGGCTCAGCGGTTCGGCATTCTGCACCCAGACAAAGACATCCTTGCCGGGGGCTTCCATAACCTTGAAGGCCTCATTGCCCAGCGGGCTGGCATGCGCGCCGGTTACATCAGCGCCGAACACGGTGGCGGAGCCGCCATGCGCCACCGGAATCATCGGGACGTGCTTCTTAATCAACGTATTCGCTTCAGCGTAGAGTTTGTTACGCTCGGCCTGATCGGCCAGCGAGGCCGCCTTGGCTAGAACGGACGTGATGTCATCGAACTTCTTGCCGAACGAATCGTTGGCACCCGCACCAAAGTGCGAGTCCAAGAAGTTAGTCTGATCGGGATAGTCCGCGCCCCAGCCCAGCAGGAAGATTTCGTGCTTGCCGTTGGAGGCATTGTCGAGGAACGTGCCGGATTCCTGCACGTCGATGGTGGCGTTGATGCCCAGCTTCTTGAGCTGCGCCTGAATCTCTTCGGCCACCTTGCTCACCTGCGGCAGATAGCCGCGCACAACGTCGCGATAGGCCAGCTTGATGTCGAAGCCGTTCGGATAACCGGCATCGGCCAGCGCCTTCTTGGCCGCTTCGACGTCATACTTGTACCAGGGGTCGCCTTCGCAGCCACCGGGGATCGCGCACGGTGTGAAGAAGTCGGCGGGGCTGGAACCGGTGGGATAGAACTTGTCGACGATGGCCTGCTTGTCAATGCCCATGGCAATGGCCTGGCGCACGGCTTCGTACTGCAACGGATTGCCGGGCGGCACAACCGGAGCGGGCACATCCGTCGGCTTGGGCACATCGGTCGGCTTGACCGGCGCGGGGACATCGGTGGGCTTAGCTGGCGCAGGGGCTTGAGTCGCCGCTGGCGCAGGGGCCGCCGCCGGCGCGCAAGCCGCGCTAATCATCGCCACGACGGCCAATAGCGAAATGACCGCCCAAAGTTTTCGACTGTGAGACATAGTTTCTCCTCCTGAGAGAATGTTAAAGGGTCAACATCGAACAACGGTCGAGGTGCTGCATACCTGGCTGGGTGTGGCTATCACCCCCTTTACTAGTATGACCGCTGACTGCTCAAAGTTCACACGCCGCGCACTCGTTCACTGGCGGTGCGATCGTCCTGATGGCCTGACCCAAGAGCAATTGATGGCTGAAACCAAACCGACGGCCCCCGATCAGGCCGTCTTGGACCTGGCAAAACTGGCGGAGGCTTCCGCCACTCCGCTGAACACCTGGAACAAACTGGTAAAACCGATCATCTCAAACACTTCACGCACCCGCGGCGTCATATTGCAGAGTACAACATCGCCGCCACCGGCCTGGGCTGCTTTGCGTGCGCGCAACAAAGCCCGCAAACCGCTGCTGCTCAGATACGCCACGCCCCCCATGTCCAGCACAATCCGGACGTGATTGGCCGCCAGATGCTGATCGAGCACAGACTCCAGCGCCGGCACGGTGACGGCATCCAGCCGGCCTTGCGGCTCGATGCAATACACTTGATCTGCCCGCGCTTCGAACTTGATATTCACGGCTGCTTCCGCTTCATCATGTATAGGGTATTGCCGTGGCCCGGCGAAAAATTGAAGCGCACTTCGTCCATCAATTTGCGCATGAAATACAGGCCCAGACCACCCTCCTGCATCGCGTCCAGCCCGGCCCCATCGCCCACCTTCGGCTCCGGCACAGTCTCAGGATCAAACGGGGCGCCGTGATCGTGAATGACAATCTCCAGACGGCCGTGCTCGGGAACGGCACACGTTAGTGCTATCTCGCCGACTCTGTCGGCGTAGGCGTGCTCGATCACATTGGAGCAGGCTTCGTCGACGGCCATTTCGACATGGAACACATCGTCATCCGTCAACCCCGCCTCGCGGGCCACCTGCGTAACAAATTCGGCAATCTGGGCCAGATACTCAAATCGACCCGGCACCGTCAAGCGTTGCGCCTGCCCCATGATCGTCCTTGTCCGCCCTAGAACGAACCGACCGCTTCAACCACATCACCATAGACGTTGAACACCGGCGTCAGGCCCGCCAGATCCAGCACTTCCTTAACACGGCCTGACGGCTGCGCCAACTTCAGATCGCCGCCGCTTCGCTTGGCCGCTTTTAGCGTGGAGACCAATACCCGCAAGCCGGCGCTGCTCATGTACTCGGTGTCTTGCAGGTCCATGACCACCTGATGCCGGTCCGCATCGATCAATTCCTGCAGGGCCTTCTCAAGGTCGGGCGCTGTGGCGCTGTCGACACGCCCCGAAATCTTCACTACGCTGACGTGCTTCAGTTCGCGCGTCTCGATGTTCATGCACAACCTCCACAAAATTGGAATTAGCACGGGTATATGAAGTAATGTCGCGATTATACCATAACGGCCCGGCCAATGACACGTTTATTCTGCGCCAAAGTGCGGTTTCAGCAGGCGTGTGCTGACCGCCGCCAGGCCAGCATACAGCCAGAACAGCGTCACCGAATGATGAAAGTCCAGGTTGAAGAAATAGTGATCGAACATCCCGCCGACCAGCGCCCCGATTAGCGCCGCGTGAAACCCCCACCAGATCGGTTCCACATCCGATCGGGTTGTCAACGCATCCCGCCCGGCGCGCCCCCGCTCCGCGGATAAGGCGTGAGCGGATTCTGAGCGAACAAAGCGAGTCGAAGAGGAAGTCGACGCCTCGCGGCCCACCGACACCCCCGTCGGGCGTCGGACATGGGCAGGACGCTGCCAGATTTGCCTGGCCCGCCACGCGCTGACGAACAACGTCCCCATCATGATCAGGAACGCCGTCACACCGACGAGGCCCATCTCGCCGGCCATCATCAAATACAGATTGGCAACCTTCAAATACGTATCGATGTCGGGCGTGCCGGTGAAGCCCACGCCAAAGATCGGGTAACGTTGAATCAACTTCAACGCATCGGTGTATTCGCCAACGCGCATCTGCGTGGACAGGTCGCCGCCGTCGGCGTTGCCCAACACTTCCAGCCCGTCGAAGAAATGCGTCACATACCCCTGCGTCTGTGGCAGCATCAAAATCAACGCCAGCGCGACGACCCCAATCACGAGTAGTTTGCGATAACGCACGACACCCAACACCAACAAGGCGGCGCCCGCGCCCACAAACGAGCCGCGCGAAAAGGAGAGCAGCAACGCCAACCCGATCAGCCCCAACCCGATGACGATCCAGCGGCGCTTCAACAGCGGACGCGGTGCAAACAACTGGGGCGCGGTCACCGTCAACATCATGATCAGCAAGCCGCCCAGCGCATTCGGATCGACCGAGGTGCCCGTGGCGCGCTGCGGGAGCAGCGGATCGTCGCGGATATAGCGCAGCACGCCCGGTCCCTCCGGGTAGCCAAACACTTTCAACCGCGACAACAGTTCCATCGAAGTCTGATCCGGCAGCAGGTACAACACAATCGCGATCGCCGCGGCCAGGCTGCCGCCGATGATCACCAGGCGTGTCACGCGCCGCAGGCGATCCTCGTCACGCACGCTGTCTGTCACCAGAAAGAACAGCATGATGCTCAGCACGATCTCGGCGAAGTGCCGCGCGATCGTCTGGTTCAACGGCGCATTACCCAGCCCCGCGATAAACGAGGCTAGCGTCAGTGCCAGAAACGCCAGGACCGGCAGCGTCAACGGTGTGCTGACAAATCGTCCGATCTTACCCGTGGCCCGTTCCAGCAACCACACGCCAAACAGCGCCAGCACAACCAGATCGAGAAACGTAGGCTTGAAGCCGATGTTTAGCGGCACGACCGCAAACGGCAGCAAGGCCACGACGGCCACCAGCGCCGCAAACCCGATCTCGATGTCGCGCAAAATCAGCACCAGCGCGATCAGGCCCAGCACCAGACCCAGCGCATAGAGGCCGCTTAATAGCGCGATAAGCAACCCCGCCAGCGTCGCTACCACTACGCTCAACATCAGCGTCGCCAGCACGGCCACGCCGGGCCGTCTGGAAATAAAGATGTCGCTAAATCGTCGATCAGATTGCATAGGTTGTCGAACCTTCAGTTATCAACCCGGATACGAGTAGACAGCACAACGCGCTCGTCGCCCGTGTGCGTCCGCTGCCGAATCAAAGTCTGCCAGTCGTACAACCCAACCTCGATGGTGTACTCGCCAGCCGGCAGACCGTCCGGTATGACCAGATCATACCCGTCAATGATCGTTTCACCAACCGTCCACTGCGAGGTAGGACGCAAGCCGCGCACCGGCGCATTGTCCTGTTGAGCCTGTAGCCGGCCCCCGGCATCCAGCACATGGACAAAGACCGTGTAGTCGAAAGTCTGCCGCCGTTCAGCTTGCCATAGCAATGTGACATGCACCGCGTCGCCCGGACGGGCCTGTTCGCCAATCAACCGATACCCGCTCAAACGGAAGCCGGCTTCAAACGTCACGTCGAGCGGCCTCACGCTTGGCAATAGTGCCTGCGATGTCTCATACAGCTGAATCACGCTCTCGCTGATCGTGCCACTCCACACCCGATCGGTCGTCTGCGCCAGAATGCGCTCGACGGCGCCGTCCAGATCCCAGACCGGATTTATCTGCGGCAACAACCAGATGCGTCGGTAGTCGTCTCGATAGCGCCGCAATTGTTCCTCGGTTTCAAGCCGTCGGGCTTGATCCAGATAACCGGTCGGCAGATTATGCAGCGGCGCCGCGCCATGATAGTAGTAAGAAAGCGACGGGTCGGGATAGTTCTGAATGATCACGTCGCCCGGCTGTTGATGGCGTTCGAGATAAGCGGCCCGCGCGCGCCAATCGGGGCTTTTAGCGTACCGCCGATCGAACTGCGCCAGCCCATAGGTATAACTACCGATCACCAGCCAGGCCGCCGCCAGCACCACCGCCAGCGGTTTCATTCGCCGCCGATCGAGCAGCGCGGCTAACCCGATCGCCGCCAGCAAATAGTAGAACGGCGCGGTCTGATTGAGATACCGTGTTTCATACAACGGCCGCAGCCGACTGGCGACAAACGTCGCCGCCAGCGGCACGCCGACACCCAACAAGAGCCAGCGCGCCGCGTGCGGACGCGATCGGATCAAGGTCACCGCGCCGACGACGATCAAGATCAACGCGGGCAACATCAGCCACACCGCGGCCTGTTTAGGAACCGTATCGCCGATGGTCACCGCGGCCAACGTGCGCAATAGCAATTGATCGAACGTGGGCGACGATCCGTTGCTGATCGCTGCAAAGGCCGTCGTCATACCGAACAACACCCAGGCGACAAACACGGCCGCCACCACGCCTTGCGCCACCAGCCAGGCCTTCGCCAGCGACCAGCGCAGCCCGCGACTCACGCCGTCGGGCGGAGCCACGAGCCAGCTAACGACGAATAGATTCTCGGCCACACTGATAAACAACTGATAGTAATGGGTCATCAAAGCCGTGACCGTCAATATGACGTACGCCGCCCAATCGCGCCGCCGTCGATGCTGGATAGCCCGCCAGAGAAAGTACCAGGCCGCCAGCGTCAATGTCGGCCAGAGCGTGTAGTTGCGCACATCCTGACTGTGCCAGATCTGAAACGGGTTGACCGCCACGATCACCGCAGCGAGCAAACCGACTTGTCGGCCGCCAAGCGCACGGCCCAGCGCATACATCAGCGGCACGCTCAGTACGCCAAAAAACACCGAATAAAAGCGGCTGCTAAACTCACTGTCCCCGGCCAGCAGCATCCAGCCGCGCAAGGAATAGTACAGCACAGGCGGATTGGGTTCCAGGTATCGCACCCCGGCCAACAATTCATCTGCGGGCAATTGCGAGAACTGCACAGTAAACGACTCGTCGCCGCGCAATGCGAACCAGTCGAGCCGATAGACTCGCACGCTAAAAGCGATAAACACCAGTACCAGCATTAACCCGGTGGGCGACCAGACTCTGCGCCACAAGCGGTCACTCATTCAAGCCTCGCGCATCCGCAAGATTTCCAGCCAATTGTCGTGTCGTGAGCGACTGGCCCTCATCAATCTCATTTCACCTTCAACACGATCTGATCATCGCGCACGCGTTGACCAGAGGCATCAATCACCGGCAGCCGCGTTCCATCGGTCAGGCGGTACAGGCCGAGCGCGAGAGTGGCGTTCTCGGTTAGGCTTGTCGTCGTGAGCGGAATCGAGCGTTCTTCAACAAACGCTTCACCGGCGCGCCAGATCGAAGTTGGATAGTCGCCGTCAAACGGCTCACTGT
>JACRBO010000345.1 GCA_016219235.1 Chloroflexota bacterium | reverse complement strand
GTTGGGCCTCGCGATTTTTGTGCGCGTGTTGGAACCGCTGACGAGCGGCGCGGCGTTAGGCATGGCCGGCGGCGGTGACACGTCGCAGAATGGCCGCACGATTCTTTCGGCGGGTCTGACGTTGGCGCTGCTGGTCTTGCCCGTCATCATCATCAACGCGCAGGAGGCTATTCGCGCCGTGCCGCGTTCGCTGCGGCAGGCCAGCTTTGGGCTGGGCGCGACCAAATGGCAGACGGTGTGGCATCACGTTTTACCCAATGCCCTGCCCGGCATTCTGACCGGCACCATTCTGGCGATGTCGCGCGCCATCGGCGAGACCGCCCCGCTGGTCGTCATCGGCGCTTCGACCTTCATCACCGTCGATCCCGGCGGCCCGTTTTCAAAGTTCACCACGCTGCCCATTCAGATTTATCAATGGACCGCGCGCCCGCAGGCCGAGTTCCGCAATCTGGCGGCGGCGGCGATTGTGGTGCTGCTGGTGTTGCTGCTAACGCTGAACGCGGCGGCCATTATCTTGCGGAATCGTTTCAGTCGAAGGAGAGTCGCATGATGAATACCTTGAACCTTACCGCCAAACTCACTAATCGTGCTCCGGCGCTGGCTGTCGCTGCCGAGGCCGAAGCCGCCGCGACCTTCGCCGTGGAAGCGCGGCAGATGTCGGTGCACTACGGCGCGTTTCGCGCGGTGAAAAGCATCGATCTGCAAGTCAGCCCCAATCAGATTACGGCCCTCATCGGCCCGTCGGGCTGCGGCAAGAGCACGGTGCTGCGCGCCTTCAATCGCATGAACGATCTGGTGCCCACGGCGCGCGTCAGCGGCGAGGTGTTGTTTCACGGCCGCAACCTGTACGCGCGTGAGGTCGATCCCGTTGAAGTGCGCCGCCGTATCGGCATGGTCTTCCAGAAGCCAAATCCCTTCCCTAAATCGATCTACGAAAATGTATTGTGGGGCGCGCGGATCAACGGTTTCAAAGGCAACGCCGATGAGCTGGTGGAGCAATCACTGCGGCAGGCGGCGCTGTGGGACGAAGTGAAAGACAAGCTCAAGCAGAGCGGCCTGTCGTTGTCCGGCGGGCAGCAGCAGCGGCTGTGCATCGCGCGCACCATCGCCACGCGGCCGGAGATCATTTTGATGGACGAGCCGTGCTCGGCGCTGGATCCGATCGCCACGTTGAAGATTGAAGACCTGATGCGCGAACTGGTGGCCAATTACACCATCATCATCGTCACGCACAATATGCAGCAGGCGGCGCGCGTGTCTGACTTTACGGCCTTCTTCAACATGGACGAGGATCGCTCCGGTTACATGGTGGAGTATGGCGATACGCGGCAGATCTTCACCAAGCCCAAAGATCAACGCACGGAAGATTATGTGACCGGCCGCTTTGGTTAGCATCACCCACATCCCCTCTCCTGAAATCGAAACGCTGATTTCAGGAGAGGGGTGTTAATCATTGACCCACTATATCGAGAGTGTTACAATGAGCACGATGATGAAAAATGGTCGTTATCGAGTGCTGGTGTTGTGCACCGGCAATTCGGCCCGATCGCAAATGGCCGAAGGGCTTATCAACGCGCAGCTGGTCGATCGGTTTGTGGCATATTCTGCCGGCACGCGCCCTACGGGCCGCGTCCACCCGGAAGCGATCGCCGCTTTGCGCGAGATCGGCATCGACATTCAACAGCAGCGCTCGAAGTCCATCGACGAGTACATCGATTATCAGTTTGATCTGGCGATTACGGTGTGCGATGACGCCGCCGAGAATTGCCCGGTGTGGTTGGGACGCGGCGAAAAAGTACACATCGGTTTTCCCGATCCGGCGGCTGCCCCGCCCGATCAACAGACGCAGCAATTTCGCATTGTGCGCGACGCGATTCAAGCACAACTTATTTCTTATCTAAGACAGTGGCAGCCCGGCACTGAGCGGAGGAACGCATGACCACCACCATTCGCACGGCGCTTAACCGTGAAGAATCCATTATCAAGGACGACATTCTGCGCATGGGCAGCATGGTCGAGTCCGCCATCGATCGGTCGATTGTGGCCTTGAAACAGCGCGATGCCGCTCTGGCGCAGCAGGTCGTCGACGACGACAAGAAAGTCAATCAACTGCGCTTCAAGATCGAAGAAGAGTGCCTCGCCTTGATCGCCACGCAGGCCCCCACGGCCGGCGATTTACGGGCCGTCATCGGCGCAACACACATCGCCGTGGAGTTGGAGCGCATGGCCGACCACGCGACAGGCATCGCCACCATCACACTGCGCATGCTGGATCAGCCGCTCTTGAAGCCGCTGATTGACGTGCCGATCATGGCGGGCATCGTCAAAGAGATGACGCGCACCGCGCTGGATGCCTTTGTGCGCAGCGATGTGGACCTGGCCCGCGCGGTGGCGCTGCGCGACGACGAAGTCGATCAGCTGTACCAGCAGATCTTCCGTGAACTGTTGACGTACATGCTGGAAGACCCCAAGAACATCAGCCGCGCCACGTTCTTGCTGTGGGTGGCGCACAATCTGGAGCGTATCGGCGACCGCGCCGTCAACCTGTGCGAGCGCTGCATCTTCATTGCCACCGGTCAACTGGGCGAACTCAACGCCGATGACAACGAGTTGCACAACGCCAACTAATTGAGGGGGATTGTCACCCCAAAGACAGGACTAAAGTCAGCCCGGTGACGATTGACAGTCATCGGGCTGATGTTATAATCTCTTCAACAACTCAATAGACAACCTTCGGGGCAGGGTGAGGGCGTCAAAACAGCGACGACCAATTCCCGATCGGTGGTACAGCCCACGAGCGCGCGAGCGCATGATCCGGTGTAACTCCGGGGCCGACGGTACAGTCCGGATATAAGAAGGTGGCAGCACACCGCATGACGCGCGTGTTGTTTGATTTGCCCCGAAGCCGCAGTTTTGGCTTCGGGGTTTTTGATCGACACACCGCCGCAGGGGATGTTGTTTATCGCGCCCCGTTGGCTCATCTGCCTTACGGGGCGTTTGCTTGACGTAGGGCAAGTTGACTACTTGCCCCACAGGAGGTTTGAATGGCTATTTCCAAGTCACCGTCGATGCTGCTGATTCG
>JACRBO010000029.1 GCA_016219235.1 Chloroflexota bacterium | reverse complement strand
TCGATCACCGACACGCCGGTTTGGGCCGTGAATTCACTGTCCCAGCCGCCGCTCAGCGTCGCGTCTTTCAAGACGACAACCACCTCATCCCCAATATCGCGCGTGTAGGTGCCTGTCGCTACCCGCACCTCATCGCCCGCCGCAAACGTCGGCTTGAACAATGCCCCGTTAATCGTCCCGCATGCCGTCGCCGGGCTCAGACAATCGTTCCCGTCATTCCCGCCAGGTGACACATACCACGAGCTAAGAGCACGAGTGCCCACCGCTGAGGGAGCCAACAGCAGTACTACACCACTAAGCACGCAAGCCACAACCAGACCGAGAGAAAAGTGAAGCTTCATTGTAGATTGTCCTCTGGATGGATTCGTCCAAACTTGGCCCCCGCCCGGTCTATTGATACAACGCTGCAGATTACAGTGATGTTCCCTCAATCGCCGTCCTGATATTCACCTCCGGGGTCGGAATCATCGTCACGCAGCCCGTGCCGACGATGTAACGCCGACCGCCCGTCTGCTTGATTGCGTCGGCCACCTGCTCGCGCACCGCTTCCGGCCGCCCCCGCAGCATCACCATATCGCGCGCGATGCCGCCGCAGGCCGCGCCTTTGATCTGTCGCAGCCCCTCGGTCAACGTCGGATCGGTTTCGCGATCGTGCCAGTTCCACACTTGCAGTGGATAGTCCGCGACCAGATCGAAGTAAATGTGATCGCCATGCACGTGCATCACGTTCAGCCACGTGCCCGATAGTTCACTCAGCACCCGCAGGTCATACTCGCGCCCGAACGTGCTGAACTCATCGCGGCTGAGCAGATTGGCCGAAGCGTGTTGCACCGCATAGAAGATACCCGCCACGCCCGTTGCTTTGACAGCCTTCACATACTCGATCGTCGTGCGCGTGATCGTCTCCAGCCCGGCGCGAAAATCCGCCTCATTTTCCCGCAGATCCGTGAGCAATCGATCGCCAGCCAGATTCTTCGCTTGCGCCATCGGGCTGAAAATCGTCTGAATCACGGGCACATTGGGCAGGGCGCTCAACACCTGATTCACACAACGCAATTGCTGACCCAACGCGCCCGCGTGTGGATCGAGCGGCCCCAACGCACGCCAATCGGCCGCGCGTTCGATGGCGCGCTGAATGTACTGCCGCGTCCCTTCGATGTGGCCCACCCACACATCCTGCACGCCCCAATCGCGAATCTGAAAACTGCTGGCGGGCGTTACCTTCACAAAATCAAAATCCCAGCGGCGTTGAAAGGCCACCGTCGCCGCCGCTAGATGATCGGGGTGTTGATCGTCGCCGGGGAAATGCCGCCACAACGCTACCGGCACTTGATCGACCGCTTGCCCCGCAATCGCTGCTTCGAGTCGTTCGCGTTTGTTCATGGTTGCCTCACTTGAATCGTTGTCGTTAAGACCACATGGTCTGCCACGATTTGCCCGTCGTCGTCAAACACCGGTGCGCGGCGGCCGTCTTCGAGCAGGTACAGCCCCACCGATAGTTGATACTCGCCCGGCGGTGTATCCGGTTTCAATTGCACCTTGTGATCATCCCACACGTATTTATCCGGCGGCCACCGCGTCGATGGAAAATCACCGGGATTCAACTTGTCCGATTGGCCCCACACTGTCCCATCGGCCGCGTTGATGTGCGCGAAAACCTGATAATTATAGGGTACAAGCGCGGTCGCTTTCCAATACACCGTCAACGGCAAGACGCCGCCCGGTTGAATTTCTGTGGCTGATATATCATAGCCCAGCAA
The DNA here is from genome assembly GCA_016219235.1 of Chloroflexota bacterium. The sequence goes on along the minus strand of JACRBO010000029.1, from coordinate 6,337 downwards.
ATCGATGTGCCCGCCCAGATGCGCGATCTGTTTGTGCTGCGCACCCAGCACTTGCCCCGGCGGCGAGGTGTATCGGAAGCAACTGTCGCAGCGATCGATGGCGGTGATTTTGGTGATGAGGAAGAGCAGCGTGATCGCAAGCAGTATGGGCGCGGTACGTGATGCAGGATGCAGGATGCAGGATGCGGGATGCGGTCGTAGTTTCAGGCTCAGCCCAACTAAAGCAATCAAAGCGGCGATAGAGATAATCGTGCCGATGAGTTGCGGCGTGGTCAATTGTAGCGATAGTTCAAGCGTGTGCGAACCGGCCGGGATGTCGATCAACATCAAACCCGATTGATCCTGCGGCGCGATCGAGACTTCGCGCCCATCGCGATAGGCGTGCCAACCGGGAAATAGAAACGTCAGCACGCGCGCTTGAAACGCCTGCGGCGTCTCGATTTGAAATCGATCGCCGATCGCCGTATGCGCCTCGACAGTCGCCGTCGCGTCATCGGGCAGTGTCGCCTGATCGAATTTGTTGACCAGCGTCGCATACGAGTCAATCAACGCCGCATTTGGCCCTGGCTCGATGCCCACCGGCTTCGGCAGAAAATCGCCCGTCGAGGTTGTGCCTAACGCAATGCCGCTCAACTCAAAGTCGATCGAGCCGTGCGGCGAGGTGTCGCCGAAGTTCACGTCCCACAAGGGCGGATACATCGTGGGTAAAGCGGCGATGAGCAGGGCGGGGAGAATAATGAGTGACGAGTGACGAGTGACGGGTGACGAGTGGCGAGTGAAAGGCAATGCATGAGCAGCGTCACTGAACAACGAAGCAACGCCAATGGCTAGGGTAAATGCCACCGGCCCAAGCAAGCGCCACGGAAACTGGACAATCGCGGCAGGTGGAAAGGCTTCCCAGATGAATGTCGAGAGTGGCGTGATTAAGAATGCAAGTATGGCTGACACGACGATGAAGAACAGGGCTATTTTTCCGGCCATTTCCTTGCGTCGCACGATGCCGATGATGAGCGCGGGCACGAATAAGAGCCACTGGACTAAGCCAAGATTGTAAACATACTTGGGGGCAGTCGCGCCGAAATCCAACGCGGGTGATGGCGACAATAGCATCGACAGCGCGATGAAGTGATTGTGATAATCAAAGTGGCCCGGCCCGGCCACGTTCAAACGCACGGCACCGCGTTCGAAAATGAAGGGCAGCCAGAACAGCGCCGTGATCGCCAGCGCCAGTCCAATCGAAACGAAGTCACCGCGCCAGCGCCGGATGCCATCGAGAGTGAGGCCGCGCCATAGCAGATACAATCCCAGTAGCACCACGCCCATAATCGCGAGCAAATTGTGGCTCAGAATGAATACGCCCAGCACCAGTGGCTGCGCAATCGAGAAGCGCGGTCGATCGAAGACAAGGAATATCCACGGCAGCAGACTCAACGCGAGGAACTCTGCCAGATCGCCGCGCATCAACGGATCGATGAACAGCACGTAAGGCGACAACACAAATGCCGCCGCCGCGATGACGCCCGCCGTCGATCCGAAGTGCCGCCGCGCGAAGAAGTACGCGCCATAGGCGGTCAGCAGAAACGCCGTGATGATCATGCCTTTGACGGCAAGAACGATGTCCACGCCGGGGATCAGGTCGTACAGGCTCGACAGCGCGTACGTGAATGGCGCGTAATAGTTGAAGATGGGATAGCCGTAGCCGTAGTAAAAGTTGGGCGCCCAACGCGGATACAACACACCATCGCGCCAGACATCGGCGTACTCGGCGGCGCGATAGACGTGCAGTTCCAGATCGGTGTGGCGCGGCAAGCCCGGCCGCGTCAGGAACGGCAGCGCCGCAATCACGACGATGAGCAGCACGACTACTAGATTGAGATCAAACTGTTTGCCAAATCGGCTAAGCATGGCGGATTTTGTATCGCAATTGAAGGGCGCGTTTAGTTTTTGACAACCCACAAGCTAACCGCGCCGTCAGAATTGCCGACAGCAAGTATCGTACCATCTGGAGAAAATGCCACGCGAGTTGCCCTATATACCGGTATTGTAAACGCCAGCCTTCTCTCTTGCGTATCCCATAGATCCACACCAAAATGGTTGTTTGTAGAAGCGATCAAAGTTCCAGTTGGGTTAAATGCTATGCTCAAAGATTGTGTATCGGTATACACTTGAATCTCTTGCCGTGTTTCTACATCCCACACATGGATTCCATCTCTAACCCCTGCGGCCAACCAAGTTCCGTCTGCGTTAAAGGCAAGGCTATAAACTTGATTCTGTACCACATCGCCGGCTTGTTGAGGCGTCCACAACGGGTAGCCAAGATTGCTGGCGACATGCAAGACGACGCCCCACACTCCCCCCTCAGCAGCTAGCCCCGTCCTTGGATTTAACAATAGAATACTATGATTACACAGACATCCGCCTTGGTCGAATTCTCCTGAATCCACATTCAAGGTTCTCGTCTCGCCTCCTGCGACAACAGACAAAGTATACCCATCTGGAGAAAAGGCGAGATCAAGCACACTGGCTGTGGGAACAAACTTACGCAATCGCTGTGGAGGAATGTCCCAGAGGAGTACACTACCACCGCCATTCCCTGCTGAGAATCCGATCGCCAACGTCATCGAGAGCGGACTAAACGCAACCTGGCTTACATGCCCGACATCTTGCCCCCGAATCACATTTGTTTGCCCCTTTTCAATATCGACCAGCCAGGTTAGGTCTGCGTCCCACCCGATTGCCAACAGTGGTTCATGAGAATGAAAGTCAAGATCGGCGACTGCGGCGTGTCCTGCAATTCTTCCAATTTCTTTCCAGGTGCGCAATTCATGTATTTCGATTTCGCCACCATCGGGATGAAATAATATTGCTACTTGCTGTCCATCAGGGCTGACCGCAACCTGTCGTAGCCAGAGATTGTGCTCAAGGCTATTTATCAACTCTGCCGTTTTACTATTCCATAGTTTCGCCAGACTGTAATTCACCGAAAGCAAGGATTTGCCATCCGGCATGAACCAAGTTCCGTTAAAGTTGTTGGATAATCCGTTATCACGCCCTGGGCTTACCGTCATCGTTAGGACCGCTTGAGTAGTCTGCAAATCCCATACTTCTGCGACCCCATCAGTTTGCGTCACCAGCTGTTCTCCGTTGGGGCTAAAACTGATGCTCTGAGTGGCCAATGCGGATAGTGTTTGTGTCTGTTGCCATGTCTCAATGTCGCACACCTCAACTTGACGGTTTGATCCCAAAAAGGCGATCAAATGTTCGGTGTGATCAAACGCCAGAGCCTTACCAAGCCGTCCAAAGGTACGTACTTGTTTCGCCGTTGCCAGGTCCCATAACTCCATCTCACTTCGGCCGCGGACTGCAAGCCAATGTCCTAAAGAGCTTATCAACACGTCCTGAGATGTGAGGCGCAACGGGCTACTCACATGAATCTTTTGTAGAACTTTCCCTGCCTCCGCATTCCATACCTCTAACTCTTGACTCGCTGTGTAAATCCCGAAGTACCGCGCATTCTGGGTGATAGCAACACAATCACCGTTTATTTCGAGCGATTTGAAATCTCTCAGTTGAAATGAAGGATTGCTGTAAGCGAATATACCCTGAGAGGTGACTACGATCAGTTCGCTGCCGTCAGCAGACCAGGCGATACACTTTGCCTCGCCTTTGCCCATCTGAGAAACACGAATCAAGTGGTTGGCGTTGTCGGCAGTGATCGAATCAAGATGATTCATCTGCAAGCTGCCAGACATCATACCATCCGAGTTCATAGGACTGGAGACACGCTGATTGGCAGTGCAGGCAACCAAGAGTGACCCGAGCACAATCAATAACAATCCGGCCAACCTATTCATGTGTCCAACTCCTATGGTTGACTTGGGTATGTCCAACAACAAAATCGGACGCAGATGACGCCGATTTCGCAGATCAATCTATCTGCGCTTATCTGCGTTCATCTGCGTCCGAATGTTCGGTCTTTGAATTAGCGAGCCGCGTATGCAACGAGGTCGGGAATTTCCTCAGGATGTTTGGCGACGCGCACACCCACCGCTTCCAGCGCGGCGATCTTGCCCGCGGCCGTGCCGCTGCCGCCTTCGATGATCGCGCCCGCGTGGCCCATGCGTTTGCCTGCCGGGGCGGTCTGGCCTGCTATGAAGGCCGTGACCGGCTTGCTCATCTTGGCCGCCACAAAGTCCGCCGCGCGCTCTTCGTCCGAGCCGCCGATCTCGCCGATCAACACAACCTGATCCGTCAGCGGATCATCTTCAAACATTTGCAGCACGTCGATGAAGTTGGTGCCGTTGATGGGATCGCCGCCGATGCCCACGCACGTGCTCTGGCCCATGCCGCGGTTGGACAGCGCGTAGATCACTTCATAGGTCAGCGTGCCGCTGCGCGCCACGATGCCGATGTGACCGGGCCTGGTGATGTGGCCGGGCAGGATGCCCACCTTCGCTTCACCGGGCGTGATCAGGCCGGGGCAGTTGGGGCCGATCAGGCGCACGTGTTTCGTATCGAGATAGGCGCGCACTTTGATCATATCCAGCACGGGCACGCCTTCGGTAATGCACACGATCAGGCCGATGCCCGCATCCGCCGCTTCCAGAATCGCGTCGGGTGCAAAGCGCGCCGGAACGAAAATCACCGACGTGTTCGCGCCGGTCGCATCGACCGACTCTTTGACCGTATCAAACACCGGCACGCCCGCCGCCCATTCGCCGCCCTTGCCGGGGGTCACGCCACCGACAACTTTGGTGCCGTATTCAACCATTTGCTTCGTGTGAAACTCGCCTTCGCGCCCGGTAATGCCCTGCACGATTAAGCGGGTGTTTTTGCCAACGAGAACGCTCATTTAGCCTCCAATGATTTCGCGCGGGATTTGCTGCTTGACGATTTGGTTGTCTTAGCGTGCGTGGACTGCGGCAGCAACTGTATCAGGCCGCGAATGACGGGCATCAGTTCCGCCGGGACCTCAACCACGGTGCGCCGCCCCGGCTTGAAAGCCGCCTCGTCTTCAGCAATGGCTTGCTGTTCTGTCTGACTCTCGTAATGGGCTATCACACGTCGCACGCGTTCTTCGTCCCAGCCTGGCGGTAACTGCTTGATGTGAGCCATTATTTTCTCCTGCGCCGACGGCGCTGAAACGCTGTCCGTACTTTGCCGCTCAATTCGTAGGCGGTGATAACAAACACGCTGCCGGGAATTGGATCGGGAACGTAGATGATCTTCAAGTAGCGTCCGGATTCAGTTTGTCCGATCGCCACTCGTGAGCCATCGTCGCCGTGCCGATCCTCACTGGCGTTCAGCAGAATCTCCGCCGCTTCATCCTCAGTCACGTGGTGACCGTAGATGTGTGGCTGATCTGTTTCTGGATCGATATAGAAGCGAATGTTCCAGATCGCCATGCGGGCGCTCCGCACTCAACGCTTTGGTTTTGATTTCGCCGCCGGTTTCCTGGCTGCCGGTTTCTTAGCGGCGGGTTTCTTAGCCACCGGCTTCGCGACCTTGCGCGCCGCCTTCAACGGTTTCACTTCGACGGGCGGCAGTTGAATCACCCCCGCCTCGCCTTTGATCGCGGCCACGGCCTTTTGCGCCGCTTCGGCCAGCGTCTTGGCGGTGCCCATGTTGGCCGCCGCCAGAATGCGCCGACCTTCTTCTTCGTTTGTGCCCACGAGGCGAGCAACCATCGGCACGGCGGGTTTCACTTCTTCCAGCGCCGCCACGATGCCGCGCGCCACTTCGTCGCAGCGCGTGATGCCGCCGAAAATGTTGAACAGCACGGCCTTCACGTTGGGATCGGCCAGAATAATCCGCAGGGCCGCCGCCACCTTATCGGCTTGCGCACCGCCGCCAATATCCAGGAAGTTGGCCGGACTGCCGCCGAACAACGCCGTCATGTCCATCGTCGCCATCGCCAGACCCGCGCCATTCACCATGCAGCCGATCTCGCCGTCGAGTTTGATGTACGACAGGCCGCGCTGGCGGGCTTCCGTTTCCGATGGTGCCTCTTCATCCATGTCGCGCATCGCCGCCAGATCGGGATGGCGGAACAGCGCGTTGTCGTCCGTGAGGACTTTGCCATCTACCGCTTGCAGCTTGCCTTCGCCGTTGACGATCAACGGATTGATTTCCACCAGGCTGCCGTCCACATCAGAGAAGCAGCGATACAGACCCTGGGCAATGGTGTTGAAGTCTTTAATCAGATCGCGCGGGAGGCCGATGCTGTAGGCAATCTGCCGCGTCTGATATTCACGCAGCCCCAGGAACGGATCGATCGCCACGCGGATGATCTTCTCCGGCTGGGTGCGCGCGACTTCTTCGATGTCCATGCCGCCTG
>JACRBO010000342.1 GCA_016219235.1 Chloroflexota bacterium | reverse complement strand
TGGCACCTCTTTGTACCCTGGCTGCCTGAAGCGCGGCAGGCCATGGTTGAGATTCGGGATTTTGTGCGGTCATGCTCAGCAGCGTCACGTGGCTCATCGGGGGTGGCGGACGGTCGATCGAGTTAGCCGGCCGGTAATGCCCGCCCGGTTGTACCTACTCCACTTCGCTACGGGGCGCTGCGCGAAACCTCCGAGGTCTCCCGCCAAACAAAAAGACTTCCGAAGTCATATGACCTCGGAAGTCTTTGCGTGCTGCCAGAGGCAGCCTGCATCTTGCCAAAGCAGAGCGGGCTCCTACATCCGCGTATCCGGCGGCGTGGGAGCCGCCTCTGCTTGCATCTACAGCTTCAACTCCGCACGCAGCAGTTTCTCATCCAGCGGGCTGATGGTGAAGCCCAGCCGCTCGAACAGGCGCTGCATCTCGGTGTTTTCGATCGACAGGATGGCGCTGATGACTTCCAGTTTCTCGTCGCGGCCCACCTGGATCAGGCGCTTCAGCAGTTCGCTGCCGAGGCCGCGCCCCTGATGCCGATCGCTGATCAGCACGGTGAACTGGCCCTCTGAGCGCCCATGCAGCTTGCTCAAGCGCGCCACGCCCATGATCTCCGGCCCGCCGTCGCAGTCTTCGCACTGCGCGACTAACGCCATTTCGCGGTCGTAGTCGTTGAAGGCCACGCGCGTCAGGCGTTCGTGCGCGATGCGGTCGCCCAGCAGTACCGGGTTCAGGAAGCGCATATACACGCTGCGATCCGACAATGTCTCGTGGTACTTCACCAGCAGCGGTTCGTCTTCGGGGCGGATGGGCCGGATGATGATCGCTTGCCCGTCTTTCGTCGTCCACGGCTTCACGTACTTGATGGGGTACGGGCGAATGGCGAGTTTAGGCAGCTGCTCTTTGGTCACGTTGAGGCCGTGCAGCACCACGCGCGCGTCGAGGGCGATAAGCTGCTCGGGCGAGGCCAGCAGCGGATTGATGTCGATCTCTTCGATCCAGCGCTGCTCCGCGACGAGTTGGCTGAACTTTACCATCAATGTCGCCAGCGCATCCAGATCGATCGGGCGGCGGCCGCGCACGCCCTTCAGCGCCTTGTAAATCAACGTCTGTTCCATCATGCGGCGCGCCAGCGTGGTGTTGAGCGGCGGCAGGGCCAGCGCGCGATCTTTGTAGACTTCCACCATCGTGCCGCCCGAGCCGAACAGCAGTACCGGCCCAAACTGCGGATCGATGCTGGCACCCAGAATGACTTCGTAGCCTTCGAGCTTGACCATCGGCTGCACAGTCACGCCGTTGAAGTGCTCCGCGCCCTTCTTCTCGGTTACGGCCTGCAGAATGCCGCGATAGGCCGTCAACACCGCGTCACGATTCTTCAGGTTCAACTGCACGCCGCCGACATCGGTCTTGTGGGTGAGGGTCCTGGAGTACAGCTTCAACACGACGGGATAGCCGATGTCTTCCGCCGCTGTGATCGCGTCGACTTCGGTTACGGCCACGCGGGTCTCAACAATCGGAATGCCGTAAGCCGCCAGCAATTGCTTAGACTCAAACTCGGTCAGGATGGTGCGGCCTGTTTCGCGCACGTCTTGAATCATCTTCTCGGCTTTGGCGCGATCGATCTTGGTCTCTTCATCCTCCGGCATGTAGGGCGTTTCGTAGATGCCGTTGAGGTTGTAGGCCGACTTCCACATATACGTGAAGGCTTTGGTGGCGCGATCGGGATATTTGAAGTTCGGGATGCCCGCCGCGTTTAAGATGCGTTCGCCCGCTTCCACATCCGCGCCGCCCATCCAACTGGCCAGCACGGGCTTGCCGGTGCTGTGCGCGTAGGGCTTCAGGAGCTCGGCCGTTTGCGTGGGATCTGTCATCGCCTGTGGTGTGAGGATGACCAACAGGCCGTCGGTATTGGGATCGTTCGCGGCGATTTCCAGCGTTTTGGCATAGCGCTGCGGGTCGGCGTCGCCAATGATGTCGATCGGGTTGTTGTGGCTCCAGGTGGCGGGCAGGAACTTGTTCAGAATCTCCATCGTTTCCGGCGAAATCTCGCTGAGTTCGCCGTTACTGGTAAGCAGCGCATCGGTCGCCAGCACGCCGGGGCCGCCGGCGTTGGTGACCATGGTGAGGCGCGGACCTTTAGGCCGCGGCTGCTTGGCGAGCGCCTCCGCCATGTCGAACAGATCGGCGATGTCGTTGACGCGCAGCACACCCGATCGGCGGAACGCGGCTTCCAGGACTTCATCGCTGCCGGTCAATGATCCGGTGTGCGAGGCAGCCGCTTTGGCCGCGCCCGCGGTGCGACCGGGCTTAATCACGATGATGGGCTTGGTCAGCGAGACTTCACGCGCCGCCGATAAAAAGCCGCGCGCGTCGCCGATGGATTCCATGTAGATGACGATGCTGCTGGTCTTGGGATCGTCGCCCAGATAATAGATGAGATCGCCCCAGCCAACGTCGAGCATTGAACCCAGCGACAGAAACGCGCTGAAGCCCACGTTTTCACGGAAGGACCAGTCGAGCACGGCGGTACACAGCGCGCCCGATTGGCTGATGAAGCCTACATTGCCCGGTCGCGCGATGCCCGACGCAAACGTCGCGTTGAGGCCGCTGTGCGGGGCCATGACGCCCAGGCAGTTGGGGCCGATGATGCGCATGTTGCCTTTGCGGGCGTGTTCCATAATCTGGCGTTCCAGTTCCACGCCTTCCGGCCCCACTTCCTTGAAACCGGCCGAGATGACGATGGCGGTCTTGACGCCTGCCTCGACGCATTCTTTGATCAGACCGGGCACGCTGGGCGCGGCGGTGCAGATCACGACCAGATCGACCTTCTCAGGAATCGAGGCTACGTTCGGCCACGCCTTGATGCCCAGCACGCTGGGGCGGTTGGGATTGATCGGGTACACGGTGCCGCCGAAGGGGCTGCTGATCAGATTCCACAAAATCGTGCGGCCCACGCTGCCGAACTTCTCCGTCGCGCCGATTAAGGCGACATTCTTCGGCGTGAAGAACGATTCGAGCGGATGCGTTTCGTAGTGATAAATGTCGTGGGTCGGGTCAAAGGCGATAGGTAACGGCTTGTCCATGAGATGCTCCTTCTATACTGGAACCAGTCAAGGTTCGGTGAGATTTTAGAAAAATGGCTCTTCCGACTTGAGCGGGAAGTCGTCGGAAGCACGTCATTGCGAGCGTTTTCTGCGAAGCAATCTCAGTGCCAGTCAGACGGAGATTGCTTCGTCGCACAACACGCTCCTCGCAATGACGCTCCCGAGGTGCTTATAATCCCGCTGAACTCGGAAGACCCAGAAAAATCAGTTCTGGTGAAAAATGACGCAATCGATTATACACCGGTCGGATGGGCCTCGGCGGTATAATTTGTAACCTATTTCGTGTTACGTATTGCGTGTTGCGTGAAAGCCGATTGGAACACGCCGCTCGATAACGGGTTATTGGTTCTTCCAGGTCTAGCGGAAATTGCACCTGGCGGATTGTCAAATCCGCCGCCAAAGCCGATGGATTTGGCAATCCATCGGGAGCAGTCCACGACAATTCCGCTCAAGTTGGCAAAGCCGATTTATTTCAACCTGGCATGGCGTCTGGCGGGCAGCAGCGATCGATCGGACGACCACGGCGCATAAGGGGCCATCGTGATGGCGGCCAGCGCCAGCAGGACCGTATCATAGTTCACGCGCCACCCGGCGAAATCGCGCCACGCTTGATCGCGATCGGGTTTCAGCGGCACGTTGGCGGCCGCCAGTTGATCGCAGGCCAGATCAAACTCGTCACGGCTGATGCTGATCGGATCACCGGGCTGTGGACTGGCATTGTACGCGATGCGAAAGTAATCGGCGATGCGGCGCAGCGCGATGAAGCCCGCGCGGATGCACAGATCGGCCTGCGGATCGGTGGGCACGTTAAGTGTGGATCGGGTAAGCGCAGCGGCATCCAGAATCGCGCCCGCGGCCGTCACCCACGAATGATCGGGCTGCGGCGACCGAAAGAAGACCAGCGCCACCAGCGAAGTGTGGCTTTCTTCGATGTCGGCAAACCACGCCTCCCACACCGGCCAGACCGTGCTCAATCGATCGAGGCCGTGGATGCGATTGTAGCGCAGAATCATTTCGATGGCGGACGGCGGCGAACCCGCGCGCACTTCCAGCATTGTCACCGCCGATTCGCGCCGTTGAAACGCGCCGTACATCGTGGGCAGATACGAGATCAACAGCGCGACGAGGATCAGGCCGATAGCGGCCTCACTGAACATGAGCGCGGTGTCGGGCAAATCCGAAGGGGCGGCGTAGCCGAGCGTCAAGAGCGATGAGCCGCTCACTTTGATGGCCTGCTCGAACGGGCCAACGTTGCCGACCGCCCAGTACATCAGCGCGTAGCCCAGCGCCACGAGGATCAGCCAGACCGGCGGCAGCATCAGCAGCCCGATTGGCGCGAAGTAGGCCATGATGCGGTCGCGCTGTTCGTAGGTCGTGGCCTTCCGCAATGGCAGGCCAAAGAGGCGGCGCGCGAAGCGAAACACCAGCGTAGTCAACTTGTCGCGGGCGCTGCGCGGCACGACAAACGTCTGCACCGCTGAAAAAACCGTCCGCGCGACGATGGTCAGGCCGATGATGAAGACGACGATGCGCAAAACGAAGTCCATACGGGTCCTTGAAATAAGGCTGAAGAGATTATAACGTGATAAGTAACGAGTGACGAGTGAAGAACAAATTCACTCGTCACTCGTTACTCGTCACTCATCAGGTGAAAACCATGTCATTGATTGAAGTCACCCACCTCCACAAAGATTTCAAAGTCGCCCGGCATCATCGCGGGGCAGGGGGCGCGGTGCGCAACTTGTTCTCGCGCGAATATCGCGTGGTGCGCGCCGTCAACGATGTGTCCTTCACGATCGAGGCGGGCGAACTGGTCGGCTACCTCGGCCCGAACGGCGCAGGCAAGTCCACCACGATCAAGATGCTGACAGGCATCCTCGTCCCATCGAGCGGCGAGGTATGCGTTGATGGGCGCGTGCCGTGGAAACAGCGCGTCGATCACGTGCGCGGCATCGGCGTGGTGTTCGGCCAGCGCACCAATTTGTGGTGGGACTTGCCCGTAATCGAATCGCTCGATCTACTGCGCTATGTGTATCGCGTACCCGAGGATCGCTACGAGCGCAATCTGGCCGAGTTCCGTGAACTACTCGGCTTGAGCGACTTCATCAACACGCCGGTTCGATCGCTCTCGTTAGGCCAACGCATGCGGGCCGATCTGGCGGGCGCGCTGCTGCACGATCCGCGCATCCTCTTTCTGGACGAGCCGACCATCGGTCTGGATGTGGTAGCAAAGGAACGCATTCGACAGTTCATCAAGACGATCAATCGCGAGCGGGGTGTGACGGTGATCCTCACCACGCACGATCTGGGCGATGTGCAGAAGTTGTGCGAACGGGTGATGATGATCGATCGCGGGCAACTGCTGTTCGACGGTTCACCCAATGATCTGCTCGTGCGCTTCGGCGGCGAGCGCGAATTGGTCGTCGATCTGGCGGAAGACTATGCCAACGTCAGCATCGATGGCGCGCAGGTGGTCCATCAAGACGGGCGACGGGTGACCTATCGTTTCGCGCGGGGCGACATCAGCGCCTCGGAGTTGATCCAGCGCCTGAGCGCGCGCTATCGCATCGAAGACCTCAGCGTGCAGGAGCCGCAGATCGAGGATACGGTGAAGAAGATTTATGAGCAGGGGTTGTTGAGAAACGAGTGACGAGTGATGAGTGACGAGTGACGAGTGACGAGTGAACGTGGTTCGCAGTGCGTGGTGCGTGGTGCGTATTGCGTAAGGCATGGTGGGCGCGGAGATACTTTGATGTGAGGATGGCGTTCGTGCTATACTTTCACGCAACCTGCTTCGATGGAGATGACGATGACGCCTTTCACTCCTGATGAAAACGCCCCGCTGTTGATTGAGATCACACCGACACCCGGTACAATGGAAGTGGCACTGACGCCGGATCAGGCTGTCGCCAAAGCCGACGAAGTGATGACGAAGGTCATGAACGCCATTCACGGCGTTTCAGTGCGCTTCAGTGATCTGTATGTTGGCCTGCCGGATCAGTTCACGCAGGTGGAGTTGAGTTTCGGCGTGAAGGTTACGTCCGAGATGGGCGCGCTGATCGCGAAGGCGGGTATCGAATCGACGTTCAATGTGAAGTTGGTGTGGCAGAAGAAGTCATAGCGGTGTCATAACCGAGAAGGTTATATTGAGTGACCGTCGGTAGGCCGGCGAATAGAATTCGCGCCTGTTGAGCGTTCCGCTGATCGCCCACCTGCGTGGGCGGGGCTGGCTTGAACCCGTCGGCGTAGGCCGACGATCGGCTTTAGCCCGCGAGGCGCGATTTCGAATCGCCTGCATGAATGTCTGGATTCCCGCCTGCGCGGGAATGACGGAGTGAGGGTGGAATGGTGACCTATGTCCAACAACGTCGTCCTGCAAAACTTGCGAGATTTCACGGTTCAGATTCGGCGTGCCGACACGCAGGCCATCGTCGGTACAGGTGTGGTCGTGTCGATGGATGGCAAGGTGGTGACGTGCGCGCACGTGGCGCAAGCCGCGCTGGGCAAGCATCCACGGGAGGCCATCGGCGCGGAAGTGGGCGTGTACTTCCCGCAGCTGCGCGGCGGCGAGGTAAAAGAGCGGCGCGCACACATTGCGGGCTGTTTTCCACAGCACGACGACGATGTGGTGGTGCTGTGCCTCACAGACAATCAGACGCCGCTCGGCCCGGAGCAGGTCGCAGTGATCGGCGAGGCGGATCAATCGACGGGCAATGGCTTCCGCAGTTACGGTTATTCGCCAATGGGCACTTATCCTGCAACGTTCGCTTACGGCACGATCATGGGCGAGGTTGAGCCCCCGATTGGTAAAGTCCTGCATCTTGATCCACTCGAATTGGAATCGCGTCATATTGATCGGGGCCTGAGCGGCGCTGCCGTGCTTGATATGGAGCGCAACCTGGTCGTGGGCTTGATTGCGGAGCGCTGGAATCCCGGCAATACGCCGATCAAAGACGACATCGGTTGGGGCGTCAATGCCCGTATCCTCACTTTCGATCCGCTCAATCTGCCCATTCAAACTGAGCCGCGTGCTAAGGGTGCGGCCCCACAGCCCCGTACCGATGTGGCGCAGGCACAGGCCGCCGTCGCGCCAAACTTGGGCGTGATGCTCAAAGGCGCGCCCGAACCGTTAAAAGAGTGGGTGGGCCGTGAGGAATTGTTAGCCCATCTTACCAAAGATTGGCGCGGCGGTAGCAAACACATCACCGGCCTGATTGGCTTTGGCGGCGAGGGCAAGAGCAGTCTTGCCCGCTGGTGGGTGGATGGGGTCGGCGCAAGCGCGACCCGGCCCGACGGCGTATTCTGGTGGAATTTCTATGACAGCCCCAATGCGGACGAATTCTTTGAAGCAGCGCTGAAATATATGAGCGGCGATCGGATCGATCCGCGCCAGATTCCGTCGGCCAATCTGCGGGCGCAGATTATCGGCGCGATGTTGGGCAAGGGGCGCTACCTGTTCATCTTCGATGGGCTC
>JACRBO010000028.1 GCA_016219235.1 Chloroflexota bacterium | reverse complement strand
CGCCCGATGCCCGTCACCACGCCTGCGCATGGCGCTTCGTTGTGATACAGCTCAAACGCGGCCAGCGGCGACAATTCCAGAAACGCCGAGCCTTGATCGAGCAGTTTATCAATCCGGTCGCGCACGAACAACTTGCCCTGCTCGCGCTGCCGGGCCTGATATTTCACTCCCCCGCCTTGCCGCGCGATCTTCAATCGCTCGCGCAGTTCCTCGGCCAGCAGCCGGTGGTGCGCCGCATTCTCTTTGAACTGCGGGTCATTCACATCGATCTGAGACTCAATCGTTTCCATACTTGGCCTCGCGACAAAGACTGAGGGACGGAGAGACCGAGAGATTGGGAGAAAGAGAGCGGTTTCGCGCCGTCTCTCAATCTCTCCGTCTCTCTATCTCGCCGTCCCTCAGTCTCTCATTCAAATCAGGAATCGACTACATCAAGCGATTAAGCAAGTCGGCCGGCACGCGCTCGCGCAAATGCGGATATGTCTCAATCAGCCGCGCAATGTCCGCCAGGTCTTTCTGGCGCTTGCTGCCGCGTCGTTCCGAATCCTGCGCCGCCCAGATTTTGCCTTGCAGCACATCAGGCAACGACGCCACGCGCAACGGTCTGCCCAACGTAGCGTGCACTTCCGCCCGCACGGGAAAATCAAAGTAGCGTGGATCAGTTTGAATCTGCACCCGCAAATCTGAGCCTGCTACAGAAATGTTCAAACTGTGCGGGAAACGCTTAACGCCAAATTCCTGCTCCAACAAAACCTCAACTTCGGCCATTTGTTCGGCCGCAATCACTACATCCAGATCGAGGCTGACCAGCGGCTCAACATAGGCGTTCACCGCCTGCCCGCCGATCACGCAGTATTGAATGCCATGCTCGTCGAACAGCGCCAGCAGTCGCTCCAGCAAATTCGACTGATCCATGGTAATCACCTGATAGAAGTGTTGGGCTTGCATAGCTTGATTATCGCACAGTCACGGCGTCTGCGCCAAATTGGCCGGCACTTCACGCTCGTGCAGCCAATCGGCCAGCGCCCGCAACCCCAGCAAATAACTGCGCCAGCCAAAGCCGCCAATGAGGCCCACACAGGCGCCCGCCGTCACCGACTTGTGGCGGAACTCCTCGCGCGCGTGGATGTTAGATAGATGCACCTCGACCACCGGCAGGCCAATCGACGCGATGGCATCGCGCAATGCAATCGACGTGTGCGTGTAGCCGCCGGGATTGAACACGACACCATTCGCCCAACCGCACGCATCATGCAAGGCATCGATCAAGCCGCCCTCGTGATTGGACTGAAAGCAGCGCACTTCTTCCACGCCCAATTTCTGTCCGTCGGCTTGCAGCGCCGCATCGATGTCGGCCATGGTCGTTTTGCCGTAAATTTCAGGCTCGCGCGTGCCGAGCAAGTTCAAGTTCGGGCCGTGCAACACCAGAATTTTCATGCGGACTCCTTCATCTCAGTCAGTACTTCAACCACTACTTCAGCATTGACGTTCACGCCAGTCACCACATCGCCGACATCGCGCGGCAACGCATACTTCAAACGCCCGCCCTTTTTCTTCTTGTCGGCTTGCATTAGCGCGATGATCTCTTCGATGTCCAAACCGACAAACCGCGTCGGCAAGTCCACTCGTTCGATCACACGCTCGATTCGATCCGCCACGCCCGATCGCGCCAGCCCCATCCGTTCGGCCACACGCGCCTCGGCGATCGTACCAATCGCGATCGCTTCGCCGTGCAGCAGTTCAAATTTCGACGCCGACTCGATGCCGTGGCCGATCGTGTGGCCCAGGTTCAACGCCGCGCGCCGTCCCCGCTCGAAAGGATCCTCGCGCACGACATCGACCTTGACTTGTATCGAACGCCGCATCATCTCCGGCAAATCCGTTCCGCCGGACTCGAACATTGCAAACAGTTCGGCATCTCCAATCACACCCGCCTTGATCATTTCCGCCAGCCCAGATCGAAATTCCCGGCCCGGCAGCGAGTGCAGCGTCGTCATGTCACTGATCGTCAACAGCGGCGGATGAAACGCGCCGACGAGGTTCTTGCCGGCGGACAAATCGACGCCGACTTTGCCGCCGATACTCGCGTCGATCATCGCCAGCAGCGAGGTCGGCACATCGATCCACTGAATGCCGCGCAGATACGTCGCCGCGACAAAGCCCGCCAGATCGCCGATCATGCCGCCGCCCAAAGCGATAATCAGTCCGTTGCGTTCGATACCGCCTTCGACCAGTTTCTCGTACAACACGCCCGCTGTCTCCAGTGTCTTGCTGGCTTCCCCGGCCGGCACGCGCAGCAGCACCGGCTCAAAACCCGACATTGACAGCGACTTGGCCACGCGCTCGCCGTACAACGGCGCGACGTTCGAATCGCTGATCAGAGCCACGCGACCGCGCAAGCCGCGCGCGCGCAACATGACGCCCAGCGCGTTCAACACATCCGCGCCCAGCAGGATCGACATCGAGCGTTCGTGCATCGGCAGTTCAAACGTGTCTGGTTCAACCAGATTCGTGATCGCGCCATAGAGCGCCATCACGTGCAGCATCACTTCAGCCGGACTCATCTCGGTGGTGTTGACTTGCCACGGAAACGAGCGATAAACGGCGTTGCGCTGTTTCAGCAACCCGCGCACTCTCTCTACGCGATCTTCACTTGCCAACAACGGTCGATCGGTCGCCGCGCCCACTCGTTCCATGATCGCTTCCGGTGTCGCAGTCAAACACACGATCCGTCCGCCCTGCTCCATCAACTCCCGATTGTGCATCGGTCCCAGCATCCAGCCGCCCGTCGCGATGACCAGTTCTTGCGGTTCGCTGAACGCCGCACACGCTTCAGCCTCCCACGCACGAAAACGATCCTCGCCGTCTTCGGCAAAGATCGCCGCCACGGATTTGCCCGCGCGTTCCTCAATCCACGCATCCGTGTCGATAAACGGGCGCTTCAACCGTTCGGCAATCGCCTTGCCGACGGTGGTCTTGCCCGTGCCCATAAAGCCGGTGAGAATGAGATTAGGTTCCATTTAGTCCAATCCGAGCCAATTGAGTAACGAGTAATGAGTAAAACGTGAATTACTCATTACTCATTACTCGTCAGAATTTCCACACCACATTATCCATCACCAAATCTTCCAGCCGTGCGCGGCGCAATGTTTCGAAGCGCGGCTTCATTTCGGACAGGCTGTCGCCGCCGAGTTTTTCGATCAGCGCGTCGGCCAGCACGAAGGCCATCATCGCTTCGAGGATGACACCCGCGCGCGGCGTCGCGCAAAAGTCCGAACGTTCGTAGGTCGTGCGCGTCTCCTCACCCGTCGCCAGATCGATCGAGCGCAGCGGATTCAGCGTCGTACTGATCGGCTTCATCGCCACGCGCGCCACGATCGGTTCGCCCGTCGTGATGCCGCCCTCGAACCCGCCCGCTCGATTCGTCGCCCGCACAATCCGATCGCCGTCGCGCAGGATTTCGTCATGCACCTGTGTACCGCGCTTGTGTGCATTCTCAAACGCCGAACCGATCTCCACGCCCTTCATCGCGTGCACGCTCGACAACGCGCCGATCAATCGCGCCGACAAACGTCGATCCCACTGCACGTGCGTCCCCAGGCCCGGCGGCACATGCAGTGCCACCACTTCGGTGATACCGCCCAGCGTGTCTTTGGCTTCCATCGCCGCGCGAATCTCAGCATGCATCTTCGACGCAGCGTCTGCATCCGGACAGCGCACATCGGATTGATCGGCCTGTGCGAAACGATCGAGATAACTCACCTCGTCGCTCACGTTGGCGTCAACCGCGCCGATCGAAGTGACATACGATCCGATGACAATGCCGAATTCACCGAGAAATTTGCGGCAAATCGCGCCCACGGCCACACGCGCCGCCGTCTCGCGGGCCGAGGCGCGTTCCAATGCGAGGCGCAATTCCTTGTAGCCATACTTGATCGCGCCGGTCAGATCGGCGTGGCCGGGCCGCGGAATCGTCAGCGGCGCGATGTCCCGATCCGCCCACTTGGCGTGATCAAGATTATCAACGGTCAATGCGATTGGCGCGCCCGTTGTATGGCCGCCCAACACCCCGCCCGTGATCCGCGCCTGATCGGTTTCGATCTTCATCCGTGGTCCCGCGCCGTAACCTACCTGCCGCTTCGCCAGATCACAATCGATCTCGGCCGACGACAGCGGCACGCCCGCCACCAGCCCATCGAGTATCGCCGTCAACTGCGACCCGTGTGATTCACCCGCCGTCAAGAATCGCAACATATTTTCTCACTTGTCACTTGTCACTCATCACTCGTCACTCATCGCTTCACGCAGCCCCGTCATCATCACCTCGACCGGCGGCTCCACACCCGTCCACAATTTGAAAGCCGCCGCACCTTGATAGACCAACATGTCCCAACCGTTCAGCGCGCGCAGACCTTGTTCTTCGGCTTGCTGCACCAAGCGCGTGCGCGGCGGATTGTTGAGCAGATCAAACACCAACGCCTGCGGTGGCAGCGGCACATCAGCGGGCCACGGTGACGCCGTCACGTTGGGCGACAGGCCGACGGGCGTTGTATTCACGATCAAGCGCGTCGCCGGATCGATGTGCGCAACTTCACGCAACGATCGTGCAGCCGATGATACCTTCCTGGCTTTGGTCACATCGCGCGCATAGATCGTGATCCGCGCACCCAACTCGCGCAGTACATGCACCACCGCCCGCGCCGATCCGCCGGCGCCCAAAATAGCGCACGGTTGATCTTCGATCACGATCCCGGTTTCCAACAAGGAGCGTTTGAAACCAAATGTATCGGTGTTAAAGCCGATCAGCCGATCGGCCCGCTGCACGATCGTATTCACCGCGCCGACCGCTTGCGCTGCCAGATCGATTTCATCGAGGAACGGCCTGACGGCCTGTTTGTGCGGAATGGTCACGTTCGCGCCCGATAGTTCTCCCGAGCGAATGCGGCCGACCACCGCTTCGAGTTGATCGAGTGGCGTGGGCAACAGGATATACTGCCAATCAAGATCGAGTGCCTTGAAGGCGGCGTTGTGCATCGCCGGCGAGCGGCTGTGCTCCACCGGCCAACCGATGAGTCCGACTATTCGTGTCATAGAAAAACCGGGACGCAGATTTCACAGATTGCTTCAGCATCTGTGTGTAGCTGTGTTAATCTGTGTCCGTCCCCATTTCTGCGCCTAAATCACGCATCAACGTCACAAAGTTCGGGAACGATTCGCGATAGGCTTCGGCGTTCGTGATCGTCGTTTCACCGTCAGCGATCAAGCCCGCTACAGCCAGCGACATCGCCAGCCGGTGATCGCCGTGCGAATCGACGACCGCGCCATGCAAGCGTGTCGGCCCTTCAATGCAGAAACCATCGGGCCGTTCTTCGATCTGTGCGCCAAGTTTGCGTAGTTCCAGCGCCAGCGACGCAATTCGATCCGATTCCTTCACGCGCAATTCCTCGGCGTCGCGCACGAGGGTCTCGCCCTGCGCCTGTGTCGCCAGCAGCGCGAAGATCGGGAACTCGTCGATCATGCGCACGACCCAATCGCCATCAACCGAGATGCCGCGCAGGTCACTGGTTTTAATCGCCATGTCCGCGATCGGTTCGCCGTTGATTTCACGCGGGTTTTCAAGGCGAATCGTCGCCCCCATGTGCAGCAGCGCGTCGAGAATGCCGGTGCGCGTGTCGTTCACGCCCACCGCCGGGATCACCGCTTCGGAGTTCGGCACGAGTGCGGCCGCGGCCAGAAGAAAAGCCGCCGACGAGATGTCACCGGGGACAGCGGCCTCGAAGGCGGCCACCGGCCGATCGGGTGGCGTGAGCACCACGCTGTTGCCCTGAGAAACCACCGTTACTCCGATCGAACGCAGCAGCCTTTCAGAATGATCGCGTGATGGCCCCGGTTCATGAATCGTCGTCGGTCCGTCGGCTTGCAGCGCGGCCAGCAAAATCGCCGCTTTGATCTGTGCGCTGGCGACAGGTAGAGTATACTCGATGCCATGAAGTTGTTGGCCGCGAATCGTCAGCGGCGGCGTGTCCACGTCAATGTTTGCGCCCATCAAGCGCAGCGGTTCGGCCACGCGCTTCATCGGGCGGCGACGCAAGCCGGCTGATCCAGTGAGTGTTGAAGTTACCGTGTGTTGACCGGCCAATGCGCCCATCAACATGCGGATCGTCGCGCCGGAGTTACCACAATCCAACATTGTCGCAGGCGAACGCAGTTGACCGCCGTGCACGAGAATTTCGCCACCCGCTTTTTCTTCGACTTTAACACCCAAATCTCGCACACAGCGCAGCATCGCTTCAGTCACGCCTGCTTGCAGGAAGTTCGTGATGCGGCTGGCGCCGTCTGCTAAGGCCGCGTGCATCAACGCGCGATGCGAGATCGATTTGTCGCCGGGGACATACACATTGCCACGCAAGCCGTTTGAAGATTGGACTGTCCAGTTCATAGCACACTCACGTAAATAATGTTGTTCGCCGAGATCGAGCGGCGTCCATAACCGATTGCAGCGCCGCTCGATCGTCCTGCTCGATCAGATCAGCCAGCATATCGAGCGCTGTGCGCAAGCGTGATAGACCAGTCAATACACCCTCACGATTCGAGAGGATGATATCCAACATCATCGTTACATCTGAAGCAGCCAGCCGTGTGCTGTCTCGGAAGCCGGAGGCCGCCATTTCCCAGGCAGCCTCGTCGTGCGCTTGCAGCGCCGCTTCACCCAAAGCGATTGATGTGAGGTACGGCACATGGCTGATCGCGGCGGCGAGTTGATCGTGTCGATCGGGGTCGAGGATGAACGCCCGCGCGCTGATCACGTCGATCAATTGCTGAGCCACAGCCAGCGTCGTCGCGTGGGTGCGATCGAGCGGCGTGAGGACGAACAAGCACTTACGATACAGATCGGGCGTGGCGACACCCAGACCCGAGGTCTCTTTGCCGCACATCGGGTGCCCGCCCAGCGGGCTGATGCGATCGGGCAGTGACTGCATCACCGCCGTGATCGCGCCTTTGGTCGAGCCGAGGTCAATCACGTGAAAATCGCCGGAAAAAACCGCCGGAATCTTGATCAGCCAATCGAGGATGGCGTTGACGGGCGCAGCCAGTATCAACACATCGACGTGATCGCCGCCGAGATCGATCGGGCGATCGATAATCCCACGCCGCAGTGCTTGATCGAGCGTATTTTGATCGACATCGTAGCCGCTGATCGCCGCGCACGCTTGCGCCTCGCGCAGCGCCATCGCCAGCGAGCCGCCCATCAGGCCCAGCCCGATTATTCCAACGTGGCAATGGCGCAGTGCTTCTTGCATCATGCCTCTTGCATCCTGGTTATTTGCGCCCGACCACTTCGGCGATGGCGCGCACTTCACGCACCAACTGCGCGAACTTTTCCGGCTTCAAACTCTGCGCGCCGTCGGAGGCGGCTTCTTCGGGCCGCGGATGCACCTCGATGATCAGGCCGTCTGCGCCGGCGGCGATGCCCGCGCGTGCGACCGCCGTCACGTATTCCCACTTACCGGTGCCGTGCGATGGATCGAGAATGACGGGCAAGTGCGACATCTGCTTGATGACGGGGATGGCGTTGATGTCGGTTGTGTTGCGCGTGTAACGCTCGAAGGTGCGGATGCCGCGTTCGCATAACGCCACGCGCATGTTGCCGTGCGAAAGAATGTATTCCGCCGCCATGAACAGTTCTTCGATGGTGGACATCATGCCACGCTTCAACAGCACCGGATGATTCGCCTCGCCAGCCGCGTGCAGCAGCGCATAATTCTGCATGTTGCGCGCGCCGATTTGCAACATGTCGGCGTATTTGGCGACGAGCGGCACTTGCTCGGGAGCCATCACTTCGGTCACGACCGGCAAGCCGGTCAAATCGCGCGCTTCAGCCAACAGCTGCAAGCCTTCTTCGCCGAGACCTTGAAAGCTGTACGGTGAAGTGCGCGGCTTGTAAGCGCCGCCGCGCAGCACTTGCGCACCCGCTTCTTTCACAGCCTGCGCGGTTTCCAGAATTTGCGAGCGGCTTTCCACCGCGCACGGCCCCGCCATGATGACGATCTGCGGCTCGCCGATTTTCACACCATTCAGCGCGACGACGGTATCTTGCGGATGCATGTCGCGTGAGGCCAGCTTGAACGGCTTTAAGATCGGCACCGTTTTCTCGACACCGTCCAGCAATTCAAAGGCCGATCGATCGATCGGGCGATCGTCGCCGATCACGCCGATGATGGTGCGCTCTTCGCCTTGCGACAGATGCACGCGATAGCCCAGCGCCTCGACGCGCGAGACTGCTGCTGAGATTTGTTTCGCACTGGCGCCGCTCTTCATGACAATGATCATGTTGACCTCCACACTTTGCCATCGATTGAAAATCGACGGCACCGATCAGGAAGCCCGCTTCGCGGGCGTGATACCATG
>JACRBO010000336.1 GCA_016219235.1 Chloroflexota bacterium | reverse complement strand
TCATCAACGCCACAGGCGGCAGCAGCGCGCCCAACAACAGCGCGAACAGGCCCACTTGCCGGCCGGGAAAGCGCAAGCGCGCAAAGGCATAGGCCATCGTCGCACCGAGGATGACGGCCAGCAGGGCCGCGCCGCCCGCGACGACGAGGCTGTTTTTCAGCGCGCTGAGAAATGACAGCGATTGCGCGGGACGTTCCCACACTTGCCGAAAGACATCCAGCGTGAACTCTTTGGGCCACAGGCGAAACTCCACCGGCCAGCCGCGAATCGAGCCGTCCAGCGCCATTTGCAGCAGACCCCAGATCGGGATCAGAATGAACAGCGCAATGGCTACGAAGCCCAGTTGATAGAGTAGCTGCTGCCACCACTTTAGTTTGCGCATGAGATTTTTCTGGACACAGATAACACAGATTCACACAGATGATGGGTTGAGGTTTTATCTGTGCAATCTGTGAAATCTGTGTCCTCTATTGTCAAGCATAAGCCAACTCGGCTGCTTGCGTGCGGCGCGTGAACCAGCTGATCAACACGAACAGCACGATCACCGTGAAGACATTGAGCGCCGCCGACACCGCGAACTGTCCGCCGAAGCCGCTGGTCGCGTCGAAGAAGAAGAACGAGATCGTCGACAGGGTATAGATCGGAAACGGCGGCTGCATCACGTAAAACAGATAGAACTGGTTGAAGGCAAAGATCGTGCGGATGATCAACACCGGCGCGAGCACGGGCAGCAGCAGCGGCCACGTGATTGATCGGAACGTGCGCCATGCGCTCGCCCCATCGATCGCGGCTGCATCGTTGACTTCCGGCGGAATCATCTTCAGGCCTGCTGTCGCGGCCAGCATCATCACCGGCCAGCCGATCCACAGGCCCGCGACCAGCATGATCGCCAGCGCCGCAGCCGGATTGCTTTGCCATTGAAACTCCGCGCCGGTGTACAGACTGATCCAGCCATTGGTCGGTTCGAAAACTTGTGACCACATCAGCGCGCCGACAAATTCAGGGATCGCCCACGGCAAGATAAACAGTGTGCGCCACCAACCCTTGAAGCGCACCCCGCGCCGATTGAGCATCAACGCGACCGCGATGCCCAGGGCCGCCTGCAGCGCCACAACCATCGCCGTCCACAGGATGTTGAACACCAGAATATCCGCGCCCGCGCCGCCGATCAGTTGCAGCAGCAATTGCGACCCGGCGTAGTTCACCTGCGTCGCGGCGCGATTGTCGAACAACGTCATCGGCACAGTGGGCGCTTGCCCGGTCAGGCCCTCGCCCACCGCGCGCCACACGCCGCCCCGCATGCCGTCACGCAGCGACCGCGAACTGAGATCGGTCAGCGACATCGCCAGTTGGAAGATCAGCGGGAACAGCGCGATGACGCCCAGCGTGATCAGGCCGGGCAGCAGCCACGGCGCGGCGGTGCGCGTCTGACGCCAGGCCAGTTTGATCGAAGCGGCGGTAGGCCGCTGCCAGCGTTTTGATCGATGCGCAGTGATCCACCGCCCGATTGGCTCCAACACGTTACCGTGTAGGCCCTCGCTCGCGGCCAGGCTCAGCGGTACGGTCAGGATCAATACGTACTGCGGCCACTTGGTCGGCCAGTAAAACAGGAACGCCACCGCGACGATCAGCCACAGCGCATACAACCGGTGCGTGCGCCACAGTCGCCGCAGGCCCAGAATCGCCAGCAGAAAGATGGCTGCATCCAGCATGAACGTGAACAGGCCGGGATGATACGGCACCGACTCCGACAACCAGACGAGCGGCTGCCAGATCGGAAAATTCGCCTCGGCCACTTCCGTGGCAGTGGTCGCATAACGGCTGTGATAAGCCACCGAATCGATCAGCCGATTGATCGGATCGGGCCACAGATACGGATCGCTGATGAAGAACACGATCAGTGCGATTACACCCCAACCCACAATCGGGGTGAGCCATTTCCAGACCGATCGGCCCGTCTCGCCCTCGCGGCCCGGCCGGGTATCCCACAACCAGTACGCGGCGACGACCACGCCGACCAGTGCATAAGTGTATTTCGATGAAGCCGTGAGGCCCAGCATAATGGCCGAGAGCAGCGACCATTTATTGAAGCGCCTTTTGGACTTCAAATAAAACATCACCGTCAACAGGCTAGTCAGCGCGGGCAGCGCTTCCAGCATCACCTGACTGGTGTACTTGATCGTCCACGTATCGATGGCGAGGAACAAGCCTGCGATGGGATTGATGAGCGCCACAGCGAATACCGCCAATGTGCCAAACGCCGCCTGCATTAAGCGCGCGAAGGTGAGATGCGGCTGTGGCAGTGAAGATGCCGGATTCGCCGTCGTCGGCCGATCGGGGATTTCTCTGGCGGGGGGCAGGCCCACAATCGCTAAGGCGTCTGCGATCTTGGTCAGCGGCGGATGCTCGGTGCGATAGTTCTCGCGGGTGAAGACGCTCCAATCGCCCTGTTGCATCCCGGTTGCATAAATCTGTCCCGCGCGCAGATAATCGTCCTCATCGTAATCGATGGGCAGTTTCTTGACGGCGTCGAGCCGCAAGCCCAGGGCCAGCAGCGTGACGGCGAGGATGGAGAGAACGCGCGCGAGGCGTTTGGTCATAGGTGATATTTGGGACGCAGTGCCATCGATTGAAAATCGACGGCAAGGGATGGAAAACCCGCGCAGCGGGTTTGATATTTTTTGCCGTCGGATTCATCCGATGGTGTTGCCAATGGCTAACCTATTTTTGCAATTGCACGATCACACCGCTATAACCCGGCAACGCTGACGTCGGCTGATACTCCGCAAGGCCGCCCTGCGCTGTGACGGTGAGATTCGCAATTGGGCCTTCACCCAACAGCAAAGCGCCGCGATAGTCGCCTGCGGCCAGTGAACTCTTATCCAGCGACAGCGTAAGATCACTCACGGCGTCTTTGCCCAGATTGATGATGGCGAGTACGGCCTCATCTTTGCTGACGCGCAGACTGGCGAAGACACTGGCGTTGCTGGCTTTGATCGCGGTGAAGTCGCCCACGCGCAGCGCGGCGTGCTGATTGCGGACGCGAATCAAATGGCGATACAGCGCCAGCACCGAATCGGGATTGTCGATCTGCGCGGAGACATTGCGTTCGACGTAATCCGCATTGACTGCGCGCCATGGCCGGCCCGTGGTAAAGC
>JACRBO010000027.1 GCA_016219235.1 Chloroflexota bacterium | reverse complement strand
TCGTCAACAGCAGCAGCGGGCCGGCATACTGGCCGGTCGAGCGCGCCACCTGCCGCAGCGTCAATAACGCCGTGATCCCCGGCAGCCGATCGGCCAGCCACGCCAGGGCGCGCATCAACAGCGGGAACACGCGCAGGCCAATCAACGCCAGTGAAAAACAAAACAGCGCCGGAACCAGGAACAACAGCGGATTGGAAAAGGGGCTACCGTTGGTGATATTGCCCTGCTGGCGCAGCAAGTACCAACCATAGATCGTCGGGGTCAGCAGCAGCCCATCGAGAAACAGGCGCTGCCACGCGGGCTGGCGCAGCGTGCGGGCCTGCGACCAGCGGAAGGTAACGATCGTGTGGCGCGAGGCCGCGAGCGCCGGAATCAACATCGTCCCGATCGCCAACGCCACGCCGATCGCGCCGTAGCCGATCACCGCCGGCGAATAGACGATCAGCAATGGATGACCATTCGTCACCGTCGGATCGAGGAAGGTGCGCATGCGGCTCATCCATTGCGCCAACGCGCCGCCCGCCGCCAATCCGGCGATCAAGCCCAATCCGCCGATCAACACGCCTTCTAACAGATGGATAAACAACACCTGCGCGCGAGTGGTGCCGCGACTGCGTAACAAGGCCACTTCGCCCTGACCGCGCTGCACCACCATCGACGCGATCTGTCCGATGAAGAACAGCACCAGCAGCAGCACCGGCACGCTGAAGATGGTCAGCAGCAGCGTCAACGTGCGCGACGCCTCGCTATAGGTCTTCAACGCGCTGACCGGCGACGCATCGAGTGTGGTGTTGTTGAGCAGCGCCGTGACGCGCGCCTCGACCGTGGTGACGCCGTCGAGCAAGCGCGGCACGTCGGCGGTGCGCACGCGATCGCCATCGAAGACTTGATACCACACCGCCGACGCGATCGGTTTTTCAGAGGCCGGCAAGACTTGCGCGTTAAACGCTGTTTCAGACGCCAGCAGCACTTCATCGAACGACTGCGGCTGATAGAACCAGAACGCTTCGCCCGGATTGCCGGCTCGCCACACGCCGACGATCTTCACCGGGATTTTGACGCCCTGATTGCCCTGTCCGAACAACACGTAGCGCTCGCCCACCTGCACGCCAAGTTGATCGGCTAACGTCTGGCTGACCAATACTTCGACATCGTCACCGCTCGATCCTTCTCGCGGCAGCGCGCCTTCGCTCAACTGGATGTGATCGTCGAGTCCGCTGATGAAGCCCAGCGTCATCCACAGTAACGGTTCGCGCCCGGTGAAGTTCTGAGCCTCACTGGCGGGGAACAGGCGGAGTTTATCGGTCTGGATGTGGCGCACTTGCACGGTCAGCGGCAAGCCGATCGTACTGGTGGATTGCTGCGACAGATACTCGTCGATCGGCTGATACTTGTCTCGATCGATGTTGCCGTGCCACGTGCCGATGTAGCGCCACAGAAACGAGAACGGCGGCCGGCGCGTGCCCGCCTCCGTCAGTTCGCCCTGCATCAACCGCTGCTGCACCGCGTCGGCGTAGAGCGGAATGCTGGTCAGGATGCCCACCGCGACGATCAGCCCCGCCAGCAGGCACAGCATCAACAGGCGTTGATGCCACACCCGCCGCGCGGCGATCGTCAACAGGGACAGTAGATTGGCAAACACAGAAGCACCTCACAGCGCTACATACGACGTGAAAAACTGATGGATGTGCAAAGCCACGGCCCAGTATAGCGAGGTTGACCTACCCCATCCTGACAATTGCCGACTTGGAATCGGCCAGATTCAAGGAGCGGGTGCGCTTCGGCAGCATTTGCGCGATGGACGTTCAAACAAAAAGGGACTCCTCGCGTGCGACGCGAACAGCCCCCTGATTGGATTGAGTACGACGTTATTCTATCACAGGCTTTCTTTCCCCCACGGGGCCTTGCCCGCGCCGGCTGCTGCGTCTCCACGCATCGATCCGACAGCCGATTGCTTGCTTCGTGTCGATTGGCGGCTACACTCCACCGCTGCATTAGCAGGGGAATGCGCTGGCCGGGAAGAAGAACTTGCGCTGTTTGGTCTGGCCGTTTGCGTCCGTCACGGTGTACGACTCGATGACGGCGCCTTGCCGGGTGGCAGGCCGGTCGCGCACCGGGCCGCTCAAGGGCTGGCCCTCGCACACATAAGTGTACGGCGCTAAACCACCTGTCACAGCGATCTCGAACGTGAGAATAATCCGCCGCTTCTTCGGCTCCGAATCAGGCTCGGGCCGACAGCCAATGAGGCGCACGTCGAAATCCAGCGGCGCGATCGGGGTAAGTGGCGGTTCGATCGGATCGGGTGGTGGTTCGATCGGATCGGGTGGTGGTTCGATCGGGTCGGGTGGCGGCTCAATGATGCCCGGACCGCCTGCCTCATCCACCACCGGGAAAGCGCCTGACTCGGGTGCCGGCGATGGAGTGGCGGCCACATAGGCGCCCAGGGCGGGCAGCCCGTCTTTGATGTTTTCGTCACCGCCCGCTTGATAGAGACAACAGCCCACCACTACCCGATCGCGCATCAACTCGCTGTCGTACCATTTGGCATCAGCCAGCCAGACTGGTACGCCGATTTCGCCAAAGCCACCCACTCCTGCGCCCGCTTCAGAGATCACCAGCGGCGGATCGGCATTGAACTGCTGCAGGAAACGATATGAGCGGCGATACCGTAAGGCCAAATTCGGGGCACTGGCCCGCAGCGAGGTCGCCGGGCCGCCGTTTGCGGCAGGCGAATTGAAACCATACTCGTGCAGCAGCAAAATGTGGCCGTGCTGTTTGGCGTATTGCAAGCTGGGGATCAACTCGCGCCATTTATCCTCAAGCGTGCTCCGATCGAGATCGGTCGCGCCATCGCGGGGGTTGCCGCCGCTGAAGGCGTATAACGCCAGTTTGAAGCCGTTGGCATCGGCAATGCGCAGACATTCCAGCGAGAAGGCGTTGAGCCAGGTATAGCCGGGTAACGTCCCGGCATCCTGCTCGTTGAGCGGGGCGTAGTAGTGGGCGCGATTCTGACGCCACTTCGGCATGTTGGCGTCCATCCAGACCTGAGCCGATTTGACCGGATCGCCTACGTAAGCGTCGCCGGGACCATCGCTGCCGCCCGTGGCCGGATCGACGTTCTTGTGACGAAAAACAACCAGAGTCTGCGGACTGAATTTCTCCACGTCCGGCCACACGTCCTGATCGACCGAGAAGACTACGGGGACGGGCGAACCTGCCTCAGCGCTGGTCTTCAAGAAATCGCCAAAGCCGCGCCGGTTACCAGACGAAACGTGAACCCCCAGTTTGCTCATGGCGCTCCTTTCAATGAACAATTAGCAATGCACAATGCACAATGCTCAATGCATAGTTCATAATTCATAATTTGTAATGCGTGGTGCGTGACAGATTGACGAGTTGACCAGTTGACCAGTTGACCGATTACCGATTACCAATCACCAATTACGGGTTGACCAATTACCTGATCCCTGATCCCTGCTCCCTCACCCCAGCATGTACTCCATCAACAGCCGCGTGGTGGCGATGAGCGAATCGAGGTGGGTGCGCTCGTAGTGATGGCTGGCGTCCACACCCGGCCCGACCAGTCCCACCTGCACATTCGCGCCCGCGCGCCAGGCCGCCCCGCCGTCTGATCCATAGAACGGATAAATGTCCAACTTGTAAGGAATGTCGGCGGCCTGCGCCAACGCCACCAACTTGCGCCGCATCTCCAGCGAGTACGGCCCGCCGGAATCTTTGACGCAAATACCGGCCGAGTATTCATCGCTGTTTTGGCCCGTGCCCACCGCCGCCATATCTACGGCCAGCAGTTCGGCTAGATCAGCCGGCAGACCGGCCGCCGCCCCGTGGCCGACTTCTTCGTAGTGGCTGATCAACAAGGTGGTGGTTTGGCTGGGCGACAGATTGGCGTTGCGCAGCGCCTGGCACGCGGCGACGATGCAGGCCACGCTGGCCTTGTCGTCCAGATGGCGCGATCGGACGAAGCCGGTGTCGGTCACTTCCACACGCGGATCAAAGGCGACGAAGTCGCCCACCTCAATGCCCAAACGGCGGGTGTCCTCGCCCGATCGGACCTTGGCATCCACGCGGATTTCCATGTTAGCGTCGTTGCGCTCCAACTTCTCCACTTCCGGCCCGCTGTGCACGTGCACCGAGGCTTTGCGCGGCAGGATCGTCCCGCGGATCGATCGCCCATCGCCGGTGAGGATGGTGCAGCCTTCGCCTTCGACCGAGGCCCAGGCAAAGCCGCCCAGCCGACTCAGGCGCAGACGGCCTGTGGCCGCATCGATCTCTTTGACCATCGCGCCCAGCGTGTCGACGTGGGCGGTCAGGGCGCGCGGTAGCGCGGCGCGCGATTGCGTGGCCGCAGTGCCCGGCCACGTGGCGACGAGCATGCCCTTGTTGGTGTAGTCCGCAGTGACTTGCAGATCGGTAAAAGCCTCTTGCACAAATTGAAGTGCCCGCTCGGTATAGCCGGTGGGGCTGGGCGTGTTGAGCAAACCCGTCAGGAAATTCAGCAAGAAATTCACATCAACGTCTGGCTTGACAGAGGCAGTGGATGCTTTAGCCAAAGTTACCTCGTGAGTGAGAGTGTAAATCGATTATAGCATATGGCCTGGGCCAAAGTATTTTGACGCAGCCGTGGAATCATTCTATACTCAGCGAATCACGAAAGCATCCTGAGCGGAGCAGCGCTCTTTTCCGCTGCGTAGTCGAAGGAGCGGGTAACGCCACACATCCAGTCGTTCCCGTTCGAACCGCGTCCTTCGACTATGTTCCGCTTAAAACGTGCGGAACTCCGCGCACGCCCTGTCCGCGAAGCGGGGGCGCGCCAGGCGGGATGCTTGACTCGTTTCGTGATCGACTGATACGGGCGGCGAAATCAGCCCACGGGGGGCGGGGATGACAACGGCGGATGTGGTGATCTGCGGGGCGGGCATCTCTGGCATCAGCACGGCCTATCATCTGGCAGTGCAGCACGGCATCAAGCACGTAATCTTGATTGACGAGCGTCCGCCGCTGACCTTGACCAGCGACAAATCCAGCGAAGCGTATCGCAACTGGTGGCCGGATGCGGCCATGGTGCGGTTGATGAATCGCAGTTTGGATTGGCTGGAGCGTTGGGCGCGTGAGAGCGGCAATCGATTTCTGCTCAATCGGCGCGGCTACGTCTATTTTACGGCCGATGAAGCCCGCGTCGATCAACTCACGCGCTCCGCGCAAGCGATTGCGCAGCTAGGCGCGGGCGCATTGCGCATTCACCGCGACCGATCGACCCACTACGCCCCGATCGAGCCGCACGCCTTCGAGCATCAACCCGACGGCGCGGACCTGCTGCTCGATCGCGCCCTTATCCTCGACCGGTTTCCGTATCTCAATCAGAACGTAGTCGCGGCTTTGCACGCGCGGCGCTGCGGCTGGTTCAGCGGTCAGCAGTTGGGCATGTATTTACTGGAACAGGCCAGAGCAGCCGGGGTGGAGCTGCTGGCCGATCGGGTGGAACGCATAACCGTGACGGGCAATCGGGTGGAGACGATTCATCTGGCATCCGGCGCTTCCATCGACACAGGCTGTTTCGTCAACGCGGCGGGGCCGTATCTCAATCACGTGAGTCAACTGTTGGGCGTGGATTTGCCCGTGATCAACGAACTGCATTTGAAGATTGCGCTGAAGGACACGCTGGGCGCTATTCCACGGCATGCCCCGTTGATGATCTGGCTGGACGCGCAGACCTTGCCGTGGAGCGCGGAAGAACGATCGGATTTGGCGGAGAGCGCGGAGACGCGCTGGCTGCTAAATCAACTACCCGCTGGCGCGCATCTGCGGCCTGAAGGCGGCGGCGATAGCAACATCGTACTGCTGTTGTGGGCCTATCACGTCGAGCCGCGCGAAGTGATCGTGCCCCCGCCGTTGGATGAGTTTTATCCCGAAGTGGTGGTGCGCGGTCTATCGACGATGATCCCGGCCCTGCACGCTTACTTCGGCAAAGCGTCGATTGCGTTGTACGACGGCGGCTACTACACCAAAACGCCTGAAAATAGGCCGCTGGCCGGGCCGTTGCCGGTCGAGGGCGCGCAGGTGTGCGGGGCCGTGTCGGGCTATGGGTTGATGGCATCCGGCGCGATGGGCGAACTCACCGCCGCGCACATCATACAATCGGGGTTGCCGGATTACGCGGCGCAATTCACGCTGTCTCGCTACGACGATCCGGCCTATCAGCAATGGCTCAAGACGTGGGGCAACAGTGGACAGTTGTGACAATGAACAATGCATAATGCATAATTCATAATTCACAATGCACAATTCACAATGCACAATGCTCAACGCTCAGTTGACCAATCGACCGATTGACCGATTGACCAGTTGACCGATTGCCCATTGGTAAAACCGTCATTAACGGGTAAAATAGCCGCGCAGTCACACCCCTGATTTATGGATAGGATAGCATGACCAAGAAAATCCTCGTCGTCGAAGACGATAACAGCCTGAGCATGTTGCTGCGCTTGATTATGAGATTCCAGCAAGAAGAATGGCTGTTGAGCAGCGCCGCGAACGGGCTGGAAGCGTTGACGCAAGTGGAAAAATTCCAACCCGATCTGGTGCTGTTGGACATCATGATGCCGGAGATGGACGGGCTGGAATTTGCGCGCCGTATCCGCGCGGACGAACGCTGGGCCGACATGACCATCGTCGTGCTGTCGGCCTTGAGCGATCCCACCACGAAGCGCAAGGCCTACGAGATCGGCGTGCAGGAGTATTGGACGAAGCCCATCAGCCCGGATGAATTGCAGGAGGGCTTGCAGCGTGTGCTGGGCACAGATTTGCCTGATGTGCCATAAACGTGACGAGTGACGAGTAACGAGTGAAAAGCGCCCGAAAATCGGGCGCTTTTACTTGCATGGACGACCTCAGCCCAATTGCTCCTTGATCGCAATCGCCACGTCGCGCGGCACACCTTTCACTTCTGCGATCTGGTCCACACTGGCGTTGCGAATCCCTTCCAACGATCCAAAGTGCTTCAACAGCGCGCGGCGGCGCGTCGGCCCCACGCCCGGAATCTCGTCGAGCTGCGAGGCGATACCGGTCTTGGCGCGTTTGGCGCGATGCGCCGTGATGGCGAACCGGTGCGCCTCGTCGCGCACGCGCTGCACCAGAAACAGCCCTTGCGAACTGCGCGGCAGCATAATCGATACGGGGCGGGCGGGCAGAAAAATCTCTTCCTGTTGCTTCGCTAAGCCGCACACCGGCACTTGCCCGAACAGATCGAGCGATTGCAGTACCTCGATCGCAATGCCCAACTGGCCTTTGCCGCCGTCGACGATCAACAGATCGGGCAGCACCGAGAACGATGGATCGATCTTCTGTCCCGGCGTGCGTGCCGCATCAAGATGCGCAGCGGCTTTGGCATC
Source organism: Chloroflexota bacterium (assembly GCA_016219235.1). The sequence goes on along the minus strand of JACRBO010000027.1, from coordinate 658 downwards.
GAAGTAACGGCGGAAGCGGCGCGTCAACGCCTCACGCATCGATTCAAAATCGTTCGGCCCTTCCACGGTCTTGATGTTGAACTTGCGATAATCGCTCTTGCGCGCCGCGCCGTTGACGAAGACCACCATCGACGCCACCGTATTCGTGCCCTGCGTATTGCTGATGTCGAAGCACTCGATGCGGGTGGGAATCGCCGCCAGGCCGAGGCCGTCGGCCAACTCCTTCAGGGCCTGCTCATTCCGATGGGTGTCGGCCGCCCACTGAGTGCGCAGCGCCGTCAGGGTTTCCAGCGCGTTATCGGTCGCCAGCTTCACCAACTCAGCGCCCTGACCGGTGTTGGGCACGGACAGCGTCACCTGCGTGCCGCGCTTCTGCTTGAGGAACTGCGCGATGATGTCCGACTCCTGCACGTCGATCTCGATCGGCAGCAGCACTTCCGGCGGAACGTAGGCCGCTTCGTCATAGAACTGCGTCATGAACTCCGCCATGATATTCGACACGGTTTCGTCTTCCGCGCCTTCCAGCACGAAGTATTCGCGCCCCACCAATTTGCCCTGCCGGATGAGGAAGATCTGCACGCAGGCATCGCCATCAGTTCGCGCGAAGGCCAGCACGTCCTGATCCTGCGTCGTGGTCGAGATGATCTTCTGCCGTTCG
>JACRBO010000334.1 GCA_016219235.1 Chloroflexota bacterium | reverse complement strand
CGGGCGATCCGTTGTTGATCCTCGAAGCGATGAAGATGGAGAACGAGATTCGCGCGCCGCGCACGGGCACAGTCTCACACCTCAATGTTAGCGCAGGGCAGAATGTGAAGTTGAATGAAGTGTTGATTGAGATTGTATGAGGGGAAGTAGACAAGTAGGCAAGGAAACAAGGAAACAAGGAAACAAAAGACCCTTCATGGGCAGTCACTTGAGGGGTCTTTCCTTGTCTACTTATCTACTTGTTTCCCAATCTACTTGATAAACTCAAGAAGTTGCGCGTTCACTTCGTCCGGCGCTTCGATCGGCGCCCAATGACCGCAATGTGCCACGTAGTGAATTTTCAAGTTCGTCACCCACTGATCGAGGCTATACGTCAGTGACTTGCCGAGCGCGACATCTTGTTCGGCCCAGATGAGCAAGGTTGGCGTGTCGATTCGGCGGGTCCAGGCTGCCGACCGATCGCGGAATGAGGCCCGGTACCAATTGAGCATGGCGGTCAAAGCGCCGGGCTGTGACATGGACACGGCCAGCCCATGTAGATCGTAGCTGGAATATGCTTCTTGACTAACGGCGCTTTTGCGAAAGAATCGGTCGGCGCTGGCCAGTGGTGACTGGCCTAACAGCAGCTCTGGCAGCCACGGTAGTTGAAAAGCCGCCATGTACCATGATTTTTGCTGTTGGGCCGGATTCTCGCGCAGCTCGCGCCGGAACGCGGCTGGATGCGGCGCGTTGATGACGATCAACTTTTCGACAACTTCCGGCTGGTCCATGGCCAGCTGCCATGCCACGCCACCGCCCCAATCGTGCCCGACGATGATGGCTTGCTCTCGCCCGAAGGTTCGGATTAACTCCCGAACATCCGAGGCTAACGCCTCAAGTCGATAGTTGTGCACCCCAACCGGTTTGTCGCTGAGGTTATAGCCACGCTGATCGGGCACAACCACGCGGAAACCGGCCTCGACCAGGGGCTTGATGGAACGTCGCCATGCCCCCCAGTTCTCTGGGAAGCCGTGTAGCAAGACGATGAGCTGTCCGTCACGCGGCCCGGCGATCACGGTATGCAACTGCAAGCCGTTGACGCTGATAAAGCGCGACTCAGCCGCTACGCCCAATTGTTGAATGTTCTGGCGCGTGACCTCTTCAATTTGATCGGCCAGACCGGCTCGCGTGGCCTGCCCGCGCCGCGCCCAGAGCGTGAATGCGCTTGCTGCCGCACCCGCTACGATTCCCAACAAAAGTTGACGCTGTTGACGGAGACTCATAATTGCGCTCACATGATGGCAGTCTTGAGTAGCAATGACGCGGGGATTATACCCTATTTCACTTTCGAAAGCGGTGGTTGTTCTCGGTACGGCTTCACACTCTAAGTGTCTGGCGGCGAGTTTTTTGCCTGGTGTCCGTGCTGTTTCTCAACAGGCTGGCGACTGCTGCGCCGCGCTGCGGTTGCAGCGCCACGACTTTGCCGAGAACAAGCCTGTTGCCTCGATCTGTTACAGCGTGCAAGTGCTGGTGGCGGCGGGCGTCTGCCAGGGCAGACGTCTTGTGCGTGGTTTGACGATGTGCCGCTCGAACGTTCAGCGACCGCGGATCAGATACGCCACGCCGATGACCAAACCAATGATCACCACGATCCGGCGCAACGACGCCGGCTTAACTCGACCGGCCAGCCGGCCGCCCAGCGAGCCGCCGATCAAGGCACCGACCGCCATCACGATCGCAGCCGGCCACACGACTTGACCGGAAAACAAGAAAAAAATCGCGGCAGTGATGTTCACGCTAAACGCAATCGCCTGCTTCAAGCCGTTCAGCCTCGTCAACGAATCTTCCAGCACCAGACCCAATACCGCCAGCACGATCACGCTCAGCCCCGCGCCGAAGTAGCCGCCATAGATCGAGGCGGCGAACACCGGCGGCACGGCCCAGACGTCGTGTATACTCGACTGGCCCGACTGCGCCACGCGGCGCAGTAACCACGTCCGTAGCCGATCTTGCAGCGCCAGTAAACCGGCGGCCAGCAAGATCAGAATCGGCACCAGTTCGCGGAAGACCCGATCGGTGGTGTTCAACAACAGCGCCCCGCCGACGATACCGCCCAGCGCGCCCGCCGGTAGAAGCAACCGCAGGCGCAGTTCTTGTCCGCGCAGGTCTTTCAATTGCGCCAAAGTTGCGCCCAGATAGCCGGGGCTTAACGCCACGGTATTCGTGATGCTGGCGGCGACCGGCGGAATGCCGACAGCGGTCAAAACGGGAAAGGTGATCAACGTGCCGCCGCCCGCCAGAGCGTTAACGGCGCCGCCTGCCATCCCCGCGCAAGCGATGAGTAACAACTGAACGACGGTCAATGAGTCTGTCATGATCGGGTAGAGTCCTGATTGTTAAGCGCGGCGATGAAACGCGATTGATTATACAACGAGGTGAGAGGGACGGTGCAGCGCGCTCGACCACGCCCGCCGCTGTGGCCGAACGGCCGCGGTTTCTACCTTCGCCGGGCGTGGCAGACCTACACGGTGGGTGGCGGTCATGCGATGAGCTAACGGTTATAATCATCCCGATGGAAAATTTCAAGGCGCCACTTGCTTCACTGCGAAGTTGAGCCTATCGGGAGAACTTTCTTGACTACAACCAGACAAGCTGATCTACGCCGCATCCTGCGCGAGATGGAGCGCGTCGTCGTGGCGTATTCGGGCGGCATCGACAGCACGCTGTTGGCAGTGGTCGCCGGACAGGAATTAGGCGACAAGGCCGTGGCCGTCACCGCGGTATCGCCCAGTTTGCCGCATTCGGATTTGGAAGAAGCGCAAGCGATTGCGAAACAGTTTAACTTCGCCCACGTGCTGATCGATAGTCACGAACTGGACGATCCGAATTATCAGGCCAACACGCCGCTGCGCTGTTACTTCTGCAAGCACGAAGTGTACGGCGAGTTGACCCGGTACGCGCGTGAACACGGCTTTGCGCACATTATCGACGGCACGAACCTGGACGATCTGGGCGATGTGCGGCCGGGCCGCAAAGCGGCCAGCGAAGCGGGCGTGCGCTCGCCGTTGATCGAAGCCCAGTTCACCAAGCAGGCCGTGCGTGATCTGGCGCGCGAATTGGGCCTGCCCAATTGGGATAAGCCGGCCGCGGCGTGTTTGTCGTCGCGCATTCCGCACGGCACGCCAGTTACTGTTCAACTACTGACGCAAGTGGAACAGGCCGAGATGGTCCTGCACGGGCTGGGTCTGCGGCGCGTGCGTGTGCGCCATCACCACGAGATCGCGCGGCTGGAAGTTGATCCGGACGATTTTGAGATCGTGCTGCGCCGGCGCGAAACGATCGTCGAGCGGCTCAAACCGATCGGCTATACGTTCGTCGCGCTCGATCTGGCCGGTTATAAAATGGGCAGCCTCAATCAACTGCTAAAGGGGTCACATGGATCGTGATCAACTGCGTGTGATCTTGAGCGGTGTGGCCGATCGTACCTGCTCGATCGACGAAGCGATGCTGGCTTTGCGCGACATGCCGTACGAAGACGCCACGGCGGCCTTGATTGATCATCACCGCACGCTGCGGACTGGCGTGCCGGAAGTGATCTATGGCGCGAGCAAGACGCCCGCGCAGATCGCCCACATCGTCGAGCGCATGGTAGAGCGGAACGGGCGGGCCATCGTGACACGCGCTTCACGCGAGGCGGTCGCGGCGGTGCGCGAGAAATATCCTGATTTGCAGGACTTTGACGTGGCGCGCCTGATGGCCGTAGGTGAATTCCCCAGGCCGCGATCGGATCGATTTGTCGCGGTCGTGTCGGCGGGCACGTCGGATTTGCCCGTGGCCGAAGAGGCCGCGATCACGATCGAGTTGCTGGGCACGCGCGTCGAGCGGGTCTACGATGTGGGCGTGGCCGGCGTGCATCGCTTGTTGGATCGGCGCGAGGTGTTGTGGAACGCGTCGGCCGTCGTCGCGGTCGCCGGGATGGAAGGCGCGCTGGCGACGGTCGTCGGCGGGTTGGTCGATTGCCCGACCATCGCCGTGCCGACGAGCGTGGGCTACGGTGTGAGTTTCAACGGCATCGCGGCCCTGCTGGCGATGTTGAACTCGTGCGCGCCCGGCGTGTCGGTGGTCAACATCGATAATGGTTTCGGCGCGGGTGTGTGTGCGCATATGGTGGTGCGAGGCATGCGATGCGAGTAGCCTATTTCGATTGCATCGGCGGCGCGAGCGGCGATATGCTGTTGGGCGCGTTGATCGATGCGGGCGCGTCGATTGACGTGGTGCGGTCGGCGATTGATCGCTTGCGGCTGCCTGATTGCGAAGTCCACACCGAACGTGTGATGAAAGGCGCGTTGTCGGCGCTGCAAGCCACAGTCAAGACGCCGCGCCAGGCAACGCATCGACATTACACCGATCTAGTTGCCATCATCTCGGCGGCTGATCTGCCGGACGCGATCAAAGCCAAAGCCCTGGCAATTTTGCGCCGCGTCGGCGAGGTGGAAGCGGGCATTCACGGTGAACCGCTCGAGTCGATTCACCTGCACGAATTGGGTGGCGATGACACGTTGATTGATCTGGTGGGCGCGTTGTTAGCATTGGCGGATCTGAAGATCGATCGGGTGTGCGTCTCGACGCTGCCGCTGGCGCGCGGCTGGACCACGTCGCAGCACGGGCAACTGCCGCTGCCCGCGCCCGCGACGTTAGCCTTACTGAAAGACGCGCCTGTGCGGTACGTCGATCGTATCGAAGCCGAACTCGTCACGCCGACGGGCGCGGCGCTGCTGACCTCGCTGGCCGATCAGTATGGCGGCTTTCCATCGATGACGCTGAGATCGATCGGGGTGGGGGCGGGCCGCCGGGACATGCCGTTTCCGAATGTGCTGCGCGTCTTGATCGGCGAGCGTGCCGACGACGGTCTCATCAGCGAAACACTGACCGTGTTGGAAACGAACATCGATGATCTCAATCCGCAAGTGTATGAGCATGTGATGCAGCGCCTGTTTGAAGCGGGTGCGCTCGATGTGACGCTGACGCCCATCCACATGAAGAAGAATCGACCGGCGGTGACGCTGAGCGTGGTGTGTCAGCCCGCTAAGGCCCAGGCGTTGATCAAGCTTGTGCTGTCTGAAACGACGACCTTAGGGGTGCGGCAACAAACGATCGAGCGGGTGAGTCTGCCGCGCTCGATCGAGACGGTGGACACGCCCTACGGATCGATCCGTGTGAAGGTGGCGCGTTGGGACAACGTCGCACGGGCCGTGCCGGAATATGACGATTGTCGGCAGGCGGCGGAAGAGCATGGCGTGCCATTGATGACGGTGATGGAGGCCGCGCGTCACGCTTGTGCTTGACCTTGCGTGGTAAACCGATTTGAGACTACGCCGCCTATGCCCCGCTCACTACCCTCCTCAGGCGGTTATGCGATGTCGAAAACAGCGGTTATCGTCGGCGCGCTGGTACCGCATGGTTATTCCGTGATTGTTTGCGGGACTTCAATCGTCTGCGTGCCGCGGTTGCGGCCAAATATCAGATAGGCGATAGGGCCAAGCGGCGGCGCGAAGGCCGCCAGCAACCAGAGTTTGCGGTTGCCCTTGAGTTCATCGTCGCCGCGCTTGCGTATATCGCGCACGGTCAAAATCATGAGGATACGGTTGATCAGACCTTGCGCGCCTGCGCGAGCCTGCCTGGCGGAAAAAGCCCGGCGATGCTCAGGCGTCGTAGCGGGGGACTTACTCTCGGTGATTTCAGTCATGGTTGGCCTCCTGCCATTCAAGGAATGAGCCTACTATAAACCCGTTTTGCCGTGAATGCGCAGCATCAATTCAGGCAATTCGCTGACTTCTATAACCTGTGGGTCAGCCGCCAGATTTCACCTCGACGGGAAACAGCTGTGCGGTCCCACAAATTGATCGGGCGGAGCGGGTCGTGTCGGCCGCTCGACAAAACCTCCGTGTTCTTCGCTAGCCTCGATCTGAGAATTGCTGGATTTGGCCTATGACATTCATCCTACCTTTTGGATGAAAACTGCCTATTGACAAAATTCAATACGATGCTATATTGATTTCGTCAAACTTCGACAAATAAACATCAATTTTCAGCAAGATTGTTTGGCAAAGAGGCAAAATTGACCTCGTTCGAGCGTCGGCAGCGTGTCCTGGAAGTGATGCAGAAGCAGCCCGGCATCCGGGTGCCCGAGGTTGCCCAGATTCTGGGCGTGTCGGAAGGCACGGTGCGCAACGACTTGCGCGCCCTGCATGCCGCCAACCAGCTCAAGCGGGTGCGGGGCGGGGCGGTGGTCGAGGCGGCCAGTCGCGCCGAAGCCCCGGCATTTTCGGCGCGGGCCGGCGTCAATGAGGCGGCCAAGCAGCACATCGCGCGCTGTGCGGCCCAGCTGGTGCAAGACGGCGACTCGATCCTGTGCGATGCCAGCAGCACGGTCTATCACCTGGCGCGTCACCTGCACGAGCGTCGCAACCTCACCGTCATCACGAACGGCGTTGAACTGGCGCGCAACCTCGCAGCGAATTCGACGCACACCGTCATTTTGCTGGGCGGCAAGTTGCGACTGGATGCGGCGGCGGTCTCCGGACCGATCGCGGAGCGCGCCCTCGAAGACCTGCGTGTAAAGACCGCCTTCCTCTCGGCTACCGGTCTGTCGCCGGACAGCGGCCTGTACGAAGTGGACATCAACGAAGCGCAGCTCAAGCGCAAGATGATCGCCGCTGCCGGCTCCGTCGTGGCACTGCTTGATTCAAGCAAACTGGGCAAAGTCGATCTGACGTTGTTCGCGCGGCTCGACCAGATTTCGCGGCTCTTCGTCGACGACTCACTCACGCCCGATTGGCGAGCGGCGCTTCAACAGTTGACCGTGCCTCTGACGATCTGCGGTCAAGCTGAGACCTGACGACGGAAGCAAGATGCAAGAGGCAAGAGGCAGAAACGTGCATCCTGCATCACGCATCCTGCATCGCGCCTCACGGAGTTTCTCATGCCTCATAACTTTTTAGCCATCGACCTCGGCGCGGAAAGCGGTCGCGCTATTCTAGCCACACTCGACGCTCAACACCTGTCCTTGACAGACATTCATCGTTTCGCCAACACGCCAGTGCGCCTGCCCGATGGCTTGCACTGGGACATCCTGCGGCTATGGTCTGAGATCAAGACCGCGCTGCACATCGCCGCGCACAAGCACAATGTCCAACTCGCCGGGATTGGCATCGATACGTGGGGCGTGGATTACGGCTTGCTCGATCGAACGGGCGCGCTCATTGGCAATCCGTATCATTATCGCGACAGCCGCACCGATGGTCTGGTGGAAGAATCCTTCAAGCGCCTGCCGCGCGAACGCATCTTCGATCTGACCGGCATTCAGTTTATGCAGTTGAACACGCTGTATCAACTGTTTTCGATGGTCGT
>JACRBO010000333.1 GCA_016219235.1 Chloroflexota bacterium | reverse complement strand
GCTGGAGACACTCGATCGGGCGCTGAAGTTCGATCGGCTGCAAGAAGATTTACAGCGCACGGCGCTGCGTTTGCATTACCTGGCCGGCGATCGCGCGGGCGCCATCCGCCGGTATGAATCGCTGCGCAAATTGCTCGACGACGAGTTGGGCGTGCCGCCGATGGCTGAAACGCGCGCACTGTATGATGAGATTGTGAGCGATCGGGGATTGGGGATCAGTAATCGGGGATCAGGGATCAGGGATCAGAAGTCGACGATCACGTATCAACAATCAGCAATCAGCAATCAGCAATCAGAAGTCCAATTGCCCTTCATCGGTCGTGAACGCGAATGGCAGGCGCTGCGCGAGGCGATTGCGGCGCGGCAGTTGGCCGTCATCGAAGGCGAGCCGGGCATCGGCAAGACGCGCCTCGCTGTCGAGTTTTTGCGCGCCGAAAAGCGACTGCTCCTGATCGCGGTCGCGCACGAACTGGAACATGCCCTGCCCTATCAACCCATCATCGAAGCGTTGCGCGAGTTGATCTCACAACCCGATTGGCCCGCGTGGCGATCGCGGCTGCAACTGGCCGAGGTGTGGCGGAAAGAAATCGCGCGCCTCATCCCGGAATTTTCAGAGGCAGCGCCGGCGACGACGACCGCCGCCGTCGACGAATCGCGCCTGTGGGAAGGGCTGCGCCAGTTCTTGATCGCGCTGGCGCGCGTGCAGCCGATCGCGCTGCTGATTGACGACTTGCAATGGGCCGATCCGTCCACGCTGGCGTTGTTGGGCTATCTCGTGCGAAGCACGCGAAGCACGCGAAGCACGACGCCCGATCCGGCCGCGGCCTTTGTCGCCACGCTGCGCCCGATCGCGCCGCGCGAAGCGCGCACGCCCGCGGCCACCTTGCTGCACACCTTGATGCGCGAGAATCGACTGGCCCGCGTCCCGCTCGATCGACTCTCGTCCGATGAAACGACGGCGCTGGCCCGCCGGCTCAGTCCTGCGTTTGCGTTCCCGCTGGCCGATTGGCTGACGCGGCAAAGCGAAGGCAACCCCTATATTTTAAGCGAATTGATTCAGCACGCGCGCGCTCACAATCTGCTGCAACCCGACGGCACACTCAATCTCAACGCGCTGTCCTCAACGCCCATCGTGCTGCCCAACATCGCGGCGCTGATCGAATCGCGCCTGGCGCGTTTGAGTGATGCCGCCCGCCGGGTGCTGGACGCAGGCGTGGCCGCCGGGCGCGTGTTTGAGTTTGAAGTGGTCGCGCGCGCGGCGGGCCTGTCTGATCAGGCCGCGCTGGATGCGTTGGACGAACTGCGCGCCGCGCGTCTGATCCAACCGCAGGGCAGCGACGGCCTGAGCTTTGCCTTCGATCACACGTTGACGATGGAAGTGGCCTATCGAGAAGTGGGCGAGCCGCGGCATCGCATGCTGCACCGGCGCGTGGCCGAAGCGATGGAAGCGATCTACGGCAAGCCGCAACTCGATCCGATCAGCGGCCTGATCGCGTGGCACTTCATCGAGGGCGGCGACGTGCAGCGGGCCGCGCCATATGCCGCGCGCGCCGGCGAACTGGCGCTGAATTTTGCGGCGTGGCGTGAGGCGATCGAATTTTTTGAGCAGGCCTTGCAGGCCGATCTGCCGGCGGCGCGCCGCACGGAAATATTGTCGGGGCTGGGCCGCGCGCACCTCAACGCCGGGGAAACCGATCGGGCCGCCGAGACCTATCGAACCGCGTTGAGAGTGCACGCGCCGGACAGTGTGGCAGCGCATGAAATTCGATTGGCGCTCGCGCAGGCGCTGCTCGGTCAGGCGCGCTTTGCCGAAGTGATCGAACTGACGCAGCGCGTGCGCGATCACGGCCAGCCGGATCAGCAGATTGGCGCGGAGTTGGCCTGGGGCGCGGCGCTGTCGATTGAGGGCGCGGATTTGATCGGGGCGGCGCTGCATCTGCAAAAGGCCGAGCAATTGCTGCGCCAATCCGCGCGTAGTAACGCGACCCGATTGGCCCAGGCGACGTTTGAGCTGGGCAGCGTGGCCGCGCAGCTGGGCGATCTGCCGCGGGCGGTGGCGCAATACCGGCAGACGCTGGCAATTGCGGAACAATCGACCGAGCCGGAAACGCTGCCGTTTCGCGTGCTGGCGTACAACAACCTGGCCTATCATTTGCATTTGCTCGATGATGCGTCGGCGTTGGAGTATGTGCAGACGGGCCTGCAACTGGCGCTCGATAACGGCGTGCTGGTTTTTCAGCCGTATTTGCTCTCGACGCTGGGCGAGATTCTGCTGGCGCGCGGCGACATTGATGCAGCGGAACAGAATTTCAACGAAGCGCTCGCCATGTCGGAACGATTGTCGATCCCCGAACGGCTAGCGGGTCTGATGGCGAATCTAGGATTGGTCGCACAGAAGCGCGGTGAAAACGCGCTGGCGATTCATCGTTTGTCCACGGCTCTGGCGCGCGCCGAAGCGCTGAATCTAAAGCATCTGTCCGCGCAGATTCGCGTGTGGCTCGCGCCGCTGCTGCCCATCAACGAAGCGCGTGCGCACTTAGCCGAAGCACGATCGATTGCCGAGAGCAGCGGTCGCAAACGCTTGCTGGCAGAGATTGAATTAGCGAGTCAGCGGATCAGCGATTAAGCGAATCAGCGATTTGCGAAAGCATCCTGAGCGAAGTTCTGCACGCCCTGAGCGAAGTCGAAGGGGTCGCAGAACGCAGTCGAAGGATGTGGCTCATGCAGCACGACGGGATTTGTGCAGCGACCCGCGCCCTTCGACTCCAGCCCGCTCAAAAGCACGCGGGCTTTCGCTCAGGGTGCTTGACCCTTTTCCTTGATATGAACTATTCTTCTACCATTCGCGCAGTCATCTTCGATATGGACGGCGTGCTGGCCGACTCCGAGCCGATCATCAATGAAGCGGCCATCGCGATGTTTGCCGAGCGCGGGTTGATCGTACAGCCTGATGATTTTCTGCCCTTCGTCGGCGCCGGTGAAGACCGCTACATCGGCGGCGTGGCGGAGAAGTATGGCTTCCCGCTCGATGTGCCTGCCTCGAAGCGCCGCACCTACGAAATCTATCTCGATTTGGTGCCGCTGAAGTTGCAATCGTTTCCGGGCGTGCACGATCTGATTCGCGCCTGTCGCACGGCCGGATTGCGGGTGGCGGTGGCTTCCAGCGCGGACGCGATCAAGGTGATGGCGAACTTGAAGCAAATCGGCTTGCCGCCGGAGACCTGGGATGTGGTGCTGACCGGCGAAACCGTCCAACGCAACAAGCCCGCGCCGGACATCTTCCTGTTGGCCGCGCAAAAATTGGGCGTAACACCGGGTGAGTGCGTGGTCGTGGAAGATGCCGTCAACGGCGTGCGCGCGGCCAAAGCAGCGGGGATGCGATGCGTGGCGGTGGCACACACGTTTTCGGCTGTGCGTTTGCATGAGGCTGATCTGGTGCGAGAAACCATCGCGCAGGTGCAGGTGGTTGATCTTGCGACGAACCTCACCACCAAATGAAGTTGTCGCGTCAAGCGGCGGACGTTGACGCGAGGTGCGAGGGCATCTATACTAACGAAATCGTCGCGATCGATGAGTCGCTTTTTGTTCTGAGCGCAGACTCCGCATAATATCTTTTCAATTGTCAGATGAGCACATATGGAAAAAGAATCGTACACGGCCTTCTATGCATCACGCCCATTTTGGGCAGCGAGCAAGGTTGACTTCACAGTGCCTAGAGTGGAGGGGTGGTTCAATAGGCAAATGGCTGAAGTTGTCTACAACAAGAGCACGCCTGAATTCTCGCTTAAAATATGCCGAGACGGGCAGGTGCTCCTGCGCGTCAATAGACTAGAGCGCCCGAGCGGAATCGAACCATCTTCTCCGATTGGGGATATAGTTCGACGATGGGGCGAGTACCTAGATTATCTAAACTGCTTTTACCTGTTTCTAGATTCTTCGTCCATTGAGATTGACCGGCGCGCGTATTTTAATCTGCACGAAATCACTTACAGGGATGCGTTTCGAATCACATTCGAAGATGGCAAAGAGGTCAGCCAAAGCATCCCGGCTGAAAGCATTGCGTCAGTGTTCCAAATGGGTAGATACCTGAGCACTTATAGAGCCGATCTGCCCATTGAGTATGACACAAGACTTTTTCATCGTCAGATTATTTCGTTAGAAGCGATTTCCCTCGCTGGAGAGAAACTCTTGGCAGTT
>JACRBO010000335.1 GCA_016219235.1 Chloroflexota bacterium | reverse complement strand
GCGGCGCGGGCGTCAGCGGCGATCTGTACAAGTCGCTGCGGCAGATTCAGGCGCTGAGCTGCGACGGCTACTGGAGCGGTGATGTGTTCACGCCGTACATTCAACTGGGTGGAGTGACAATCACCGCTTGAAGGATGCTCAGCATGGTGTTGATCACGGGCGCAGCGGCTGTTTTCAGCCGCTGCGCCCTTTGTGTTTCTATGCGGGGTATAGGCTATGAAACCGTGGTAGAATTGCTTTGGAATGGTACGGGCGTTCTCAAAAGGCCCGTTTTCCGGAGGCTGAACATGCAAAAAGATGTAGGAACGGTTGTCATTAAGCGCGGCCTGGCGCAGATGCTCAAGGGCGGCGTCATCATGGACGTGGTCACCGCCGAGCAGGCCAAGATCGCGGAAGAGGCCGGGGCGTGTGCGGTGATGGCGCTGGAGCGCGTGCCCGCCGACATTCGCGCGCAGGGCGGTGTAGCCCGCATGAGCGACCCCGAATTGATCTTGAAGATCATGGACGCGGTGACGATCCCGGTGATGGCTAAGTGCCGCATCGGCCACTTTGTGGAAGCGCAAGTGCTGGAATCGCTGGGGGTTGACTTCATCGACGAGAGCGAGGTGCTGACGCCCGCCGACGAGGCGCATCACATTTACAAGCACGACTTCAAAGTACCGTTTGTGTGCGGCTGCCGCAATCTGGGCGAGGCTTTACGCCGCATCGGGGAAGGCGCGGCGATGATGCGCACCAAGGGCGAAGCGGGCACCGGCGACGTGGTCGAAGCGGTCCGCCACGCCCGAGCGGTCTATGGCGAGATCCGCAAGCTGCAGAACATGCCCATGGAAGAAGTGATGGCGTTTGCCAAAGAGATCGGCGCGCCGTATGAACTCGTCGTCGAGACGCGCGAACTGGGCCGCCTGCCGGTGGTCAACTTCGCGGCCGGCGGCATTGCCACGCCCGCCGACGCGGGGTTGATGATGCAGCTGGGCGTCGATGGCGTGTTCGTCGGCTCGGGCATCTTCAAGAGCGGCAATCCGGCGCATCGCGCACAGGCCATCGTCAAAGCGACGACGCACTTCCGTGACGCGGGCATCATCGCCGAAGTCAGCAAGAACCTGGGCGAGCCGATGGTGGGCCGCACGGTTCAATCGCTGCCGGAAGCAGAACGACTCGCCCCGCGCGGGTGGTAAATCACGTGATGCAGGATGCAAGATGCGTGATCATCTTGCATCCTGCATCACGCCAGATGGAACACACTGTGTCTGACACTTTCATCCTGCGTCTTGCGACCCTCAACGACATCCCGACGCTGGTGAAGCATCGGCGCGGGATGTTTGTCGATATGGAGGCGCTGAAAGGCGGCACGCTTGATCCGCGAGGGCTGGATGCGATGGACGCGACGTATGCCTCGTATGTGCGGGCCAGCCTGATCGATGGGCGGATGCAAGCGTGGATCGTTGTCGATGGTGAACGAGCGGCGGCTAGCGGGTCCATCCTGTATACCGATTGGCTGCCCCGGCCCGACGGCAAACAATCGGTGCTGGCCTATGTGCACAGTGTGTACACCGATCCGGTCTATCGGCGATTGGGGCTGGCGCGGCAGATTCTGAACGCAATGATGGCCGAATGCCGCGCCCGCGGCCTGCCGCGCCTGACGTTGCACGCAAGTGAGCAAGGGCGCGGGCTGTATGAGCAGCTCGGTTTTGTGCCGACAAATGAAATGCGGCTGATGTTGGAGCGATGACGTCGTATGGCTAACTGGACGCCGACCGTAAGTGTTCAACTTCCCGAAGCGATCTATCGCCGGCTTAAGCGGGTGGCTGAATCGACCCACCGTCCGGTTGAAGACGTGCTGGCGGATACAGTGGAAGTGGCCTTGCCGCAATTTGCCGATCTGCCGGAAGACCTCGCGGCCGAACTTGCCGCCATGGATCGCTTTAGTGACGATGCGCTTCACGCGGCAGCAGAGTCGTCATTGTCCCGCGCACAACAGCGTCGATTGAACCAGCTGACCCACGCGGGCGGCTCGCGCGAATTGACCGCGGCTGAAGCGGTAGAATTGGCCCAGTTGATCGAAGCCTATGATGGGGCGGTGCTGCGGCGAGCCAGGGCGTTGGCGTTGTTAGCATATCGAGGCTACCCTGTAGCCAAACGCACCGAATTGCCCAGACTGTTGCATGACGACCGTCAGGATTTCTAAACGGCTGGCGCAGCAGGTCCGGCAGCGCGCCGATTATCAATATGAGTATTGCCAGTCGCCGGAATGGTTGAGCGGCCAGATCTGCCAGATTGATCATATTCAGCCCAGAGCCGGCGGCGGGGCGACTTCCGCTGAAAATTTGTGTCTGGCCTGCGCCGCCTGCAACGGCTTCAAGCTGGATCGCATGGCGGCGGTTGATCCGGTTTCGAATCAAGCGGTGGCGTTGTTTAACCCTCGCCAGCAGATCTGGTCTGAGCATTTTCAGTGGAATGCTGATCAAACTGAAATCGTCGGTTTATCGGCCTGTGGCCGTGCAACGGTGGCAGCCTTGAAGATGAATCGACCGTTAGCGACGGCAGCCAGGGCGATGTGGCTCAGAATCACTGCGAATTCAAAGGATTAAAGGTTGTTTCAACGATCATGAAAATCGGTGTCTTGGCACTACAGGGCGCGTTTATCGAGCACGAGCAGATGTTGGCGCGGTTGGGAGCGGAAGTCATTCAGGTGCGCTTACCAAAGGACCTTGACGGCCTCGATGGCCTCATCATCCCCGGCGGCGAATCGACGACGATTGGCAAGCTGGCGGTGCATTATCAGCTGATGGAGCCGCTGCGCGAGATGGCCCGCGCCGGCAAAGCGATGTGGGGTACTTGCGCGGGCCTGATCTTCATGGCAAAAGACGTGGGCCGCGATCAGCCGCTGCTGGGGTTGATGGACGTGACCGTTGAGCGCAATGCCTTTGGTCGGCAGGTCGATTCATTTGAGGCCACCCTCAGCATCAGGGGCGTCGATGGCGACCAGCCGTTTCACGCCATCTTCATCCGCGCGCCGTTGATCGAGGCCGTAGGCCAAGGGGTCGAAGCGATCGCCTGGGCTGAAAAAGACCATCGGGATGTGATTGTGGCCGCGCGCCAGGGCAACCTGCTCGTGACCTCGTTTCATCCTGAGATCTCGAGCGACGATCGTTTTCATCGATATTTCTTGAAGATGGCTAAGGCAGGCCTGCGTACTGCGTAACTCGCAATCGGCGCAGAATATCACGCAATACGCAGTACGCACCACTATGATCCGACCGTTTGATCTCCGCGATCTGCCGCTGGTGGCTCAAATCGAGCACCAGGGCACTCCCCTGTTTGCCGAACTGGCCCTCACGCGCCGGCCGCGTCCACTGCAATCGGCGCTGGCCGGGTTTTTCTCGCTGAACACGCAGGGTGTGCGCAGTTACGTGCTGCGCGACGGCCATGAAGCGGAGAGACTCTGTGGCTTGATTCAGGTCCGCGATCGAGGTGATCGGAAGTACGCGGTCATCACCTATGTTGCGCCGGCGCTGCAGGTCAATCATCACACGGCCGAAATCTGGGGCCATCTGCTCGATCACGTCGCGGCGCAGTCGGGCAAGCTGGGCGTGCAGCACGTCATTGCCGAAGCGCCGGAGGAGAGTGCGACGATTGAGGTGTTGCAGCGCGCGGGCTACGCCATCTATCTGCGGCAGGACATTCTGCGGCTGGTGCGCACCCGCTTGGCGATCTCGACCGACCCGATCATGCGGCCATGCGAAGCCCGCGATCAGTGGGGCGTGCAGCAGTTGTATACCAACACCGTGCCGCGCCTGGCGCAGCTGGCTGAAGGGCTGCCGCGCATGTATCGCACCGGTGCGGTGCGCTGCTATGTGCTGGAAGATCAACTGGAAATCGTGGCCTATTTGCAAGTGCGGCGCGGGCCGGACGGCGCCTGGTTCAACGTGTTTGTCCATCCGCGCGCAGAAGCTCGGGCCGTCCAGATCATCGAGTACGGCTTAAGCCTGTTTGGCCCCAACTGGAGTGCGCCGATTTATTGCTGTGTGCGGCGGTATCAAGAGTGGCTGCACCGTCCGCTGGAAACGCTGGGTTTCGAGGCGTCTGGCGCGTCGGCCGTGCTGGTCAAACACCTGGTCAACTTGATCAGCGATCCGGAACCGGTGAAAGTCCATGCGGTGGACAGCCACGCCCGGGTGACGGCGCAGGCCGCGCCCCGTCAGCCCTGATCTTTGCGCGGCAATTTACGTGAGTTATAGACATGCCTCAACAACACATTACTGACGATCTGGATATCCTGTTTAACGTTTTACCGCCTAACGTGGTCGATGCCGTGCGCCAGGCCAATGAGAACGGCAATCTGCTGGAGATCGTGCTGGACCTGGGCCGCAAGCCCGAAGCGCGCTACACCAATCGCGAGTTGACCCTCAGCGATCAAGAGGTGACGCAAGCCGACATCGATCTGGTGGTGGCCCGCATCGGCGAGTTCGACGCGGACAATCGCGCCGGCATGGAGCGCACCCTGCACCGCATCAGCGCCATCCGCAACCGGCGCGGTCACATCGTGGGGTTGACCTGCCGCGTGGGTCGCGCCGTGTTTGGGACGATCGACATCATCGAAGACATCGTCGCTTCCGGTAAAAGCATGCTCATTCTGGGGCGGCCCGGCGTGGGCAAGACGACGATGCTGCGCGAGGTGGCGCACGTGCTGGCCGACGGTCACGCGCCGGAACGATCGCGCAAGCGCGTGGTCATCGTCGACACCTCGAACGAGATCGGCGGCGACGGCGATATTCCGCATCCGGCGGTGGGCCGTGCGCGCCGCATGCAGGTGCGGCTGCCGACCTTGCAGCACGAAGTGATGATCGAAGCGGTGGAAAACCACAACCCCGAAGTGATCGTCATCGACGAGATCGGCCGCGAACTGGAAGCCGAGGCCGCCCGCACGATCGCCGAGCGCGGCGTACAGCTCATCGGCACGGCGCACGGCAACACGCTCGATAATCTGCTGCTGAATCCGACGTTGTCTGATCTGGTGGGCGGCATCGAAAGCGTGACGTTGTCCGACGAGGAAGCGCGCCGCCGCGGCACGCAGAAGACCGTGTTGGAGCGCCGCGCGCCGCCGACCTTCGATGTGCTGATCGAGATGCAGGAGCGCCAGCGCCTGATC
>JACRBO010000026.1 GCA_016219235.1 Chloroflexota bacterium | reverse complement strand
TCGGCCAGCCGTGGAGGAGATAGATCACCGGATACTTGGTCTTGTTGCCCTCTATGTCATAGCATGGCGGCAGATAAATGGCGTACTCGTGCGGCTTGCCAAACACGTCACTGGGCCACTTAGCGCGCACCAGTTGACCGTTGCTGTTGCAATCGCTGGTGGCCAATGGCTGTGCTACCAGCGTAGCGCGCGGTCTGGCCGTCGCGGTGGCAACGGGAGCAGGCATTGCGGTAGGTTCAGACAGGTCAAGCGGAGTAGGCGTTGGTGTCGGGGCGACATTGATGATCACCTCGAGGCTGCCCTCGGGCGCAACCACAGCGACCGGCTCTTCGATCGCCAGCGCCGTATTTTGAGTAGTAGGTGACAGCAGCGCCAATTGCGCACAGCTGCCTAACGGCACAATGGCGATAACCAGTAACAGCCAAAGTGCCAATCGAATAATGCGTTTCACTACAAATCTGCCTTTTCTGCTGATAAGTCAGGCCGGGTCAAGCAGCCTCGATTCAGCATTTTACCAGAGGCGGGGCAGATCGCAAAATTGGGCGGGCGGCTACTCCAACTGTGCCCGCAACCCGGCCGGCTCAGTCACCGGTTGCCGGCAGGCGAAATTCCGGCAGACGTAAGCGGTGGCCTGTCCGCCAATCGCCGGGCGATCGGCGAGCAGAGGTACCTGTGAAGCTCGATCGCCCGGCCTGGCCGCGATAACCTGATTCGGACGGTAACCTTCACGCACCACAGCCAACAGCGCCCGGCCCGCGCCCGATTGGACATCGCCGACGATGGCGATTTCGCACGGATCGCTCAGCGCAAAATCGAGCGCACACAGCCACTGAGCAAAACCCGTCGGAGCCTGTGCCAGCGCACCCTGCAAGATGCCCAACATCAATTCGGCCTGTTTGTAATATTGATCGTCGCCGGTAAAAGCGTACAGTTTAAGCAAGACCGTCGCGGCCAGCGCATTGCCCGATGGCACCGCATTGTCCTGCAAATCCTTGGGGCGCGTGACCAGCGCTTCGTGATCGTCGCTGGTGTCGAAGAAGCCGCCTGCCGGATCGGAAAAATGCTGCAGCATGACATCGGCCAATTCGCGCGCGGCCACAAACCAGCGTTCGTCAAAGATGGTCTGATACAACTCGATCAAGCCTTCGATCACGGCGGCATAATCTTCCAGGTACGCATTGAGTTTAGCGCGACCATCTTTCCACGTGCGGAGCAAGCGTCCGTTCGGTGAACGCAGTTCGCGCAGCAAAAACTCGGCGTTGTGTTCTGCCACCGATCGGTATAGCTGCGCCCGATCGGCCAACGCCGGATCGCGGGCAGCTTCCGCAA
This sequence comes from Chloroflexota bacterium, assembly GCA_016219235.1. Next base: position 2,068 of record JACRBO010000026.1, on the reverse strand, counting down.
AGGCCGCCAACATCAACCCGTTCCACGCCGATAGGACTTTCTCGTCCCGCTGCGGCTTTACACGCCCCTCACGCGCGTCGAATAACTTCTGGCGTGCTGTACCCAGTATCGTTTCCAGTTCAATTGGTGACAGGCCGTTGGCCTGCGCCACATCGATCGGGTCTTTCACCATACTCAGGATGTTTTGTCCTTCGGGCAAATGCTGTTCGTGGCTGCTTGCGCTCCGCCCGCTTTCTGCGGAGAAGTTGCCGCGTGACGTGACGCCATACACTTCACTAAAAAGAATCTCGTCGTCGCCCAGGATCGATCGGACGTCGTCCACCGTCCACACGAAGAACTTGCCTTCCACGCCCTCGGAATCGGCGTCCCGAGTGGAATAGAATCCGCCGTCGGGATGGGTCATCTCGCGCGCCACGAAGTCCAGAATTTCGACCGCGATGCGGCGATAAAACGGATCGTTCAACGCTTGCGCGGCGTGCAGATATACGCGCGCCAGTTGGCTGTTGTCGTACAACATCTTCTCGAAATGCGGCACCAGCCACTGCGCATCCGTCGAATAGCGATGGAAGCCGCCGCCCAGTTGATCGTACATGCCGCCGCGCGCCATCGTCCGCAAAGTCTGATCGATCATCGTGCGGAGCTTGGCATCATGCGTCTGTGTATAGCGGCGCAGCAAAAACTCCAGCGTCATGGGCTGCGGAAACTTCGGTGCGCCGCCCCAGCCGCCGTTGATACGATCGAAGCCGCGCCCGATGAGTTGTTCGGCTTTAGTCAGCGTGCCCGTCGAGAGTGACTGGCTTTCGACCTGCCCGACAAAATCGTTGGTCTGCTTCAGATAGCCCAGGATGCCGTCGCTGTTCTTGAGGATGTCCTCGCGGCGATTCTGCCAGGCGTCGGCCACGGCCTTCAGCACATCGCGGAACGACGGCATGCCGTGCCGCGGCGTTGGCGGAAAATACGTGCCGCCGTAGAACGGTTTGCCATCGGGGGTGAGAAAGACGCTCATCGGCCAGCCGCCGCTGCCCGTCAGCCCGACGACGGCGCTCATGTAGATCGAATCGAGATCGAGCCGTTCTTCGCGATCGACTTTGATGTTGACGAAGAGTTCGTTCATCACCCGCGCGGTCGTCTCGTCCTCGAACGACTCATGCTCCATCACGTGACACCAGTGACAGGCGGCGTAACCGATGCTGAGGAAAATTGGTTTATCTTCAGTGCGCGCTTTTGATAAGGCTGCTTCACCCCACGGATACCACTCGACTGGGTTGTGGGCGTGCTGCAACAGATACGGACTGGTTTCGTCGATCAGGCGATTGGGCATTATCGCTCCCTGGCTGAAGCAGATGCAGAAATTGTATCATGCGGGGCAAGCCATTAGGACGCTGATGAACGCAGATTCACGCGGATGATTTATCTGTGAAATCCGTGGAATCTGTGTCCCAAAACAAAAAGGACGAAAGCGAGTTGCCTTCCGTCCTTGTCTACTAATCTACCTGTATACTAATCTACTGGCCTACTTCGCAATCTCACTCAAAAACTTAATCGTCGCGTCGATGCCGCCGTAGAAGTTGGGCAGATAGAAGCGCTCGTCCGGCGAGTGCAGATTGTCATCGGGCAGGCCGTAGCCCAGCATCACCGAATCGATGCCGAGTTCGGTTTTGAACGTCGCCACCACCGGAATCGATCCGCCTTCGCGTTCGTACACGGGCGGATTGCCAAAGACATCGGCCAACACGCGCGCGGCCGCTCGCATGTATTTCGAGTTGACATCGATCAACGCGCCGTGGCCGCCATGCAGACGCCTCGTCTCGACCGTGACGTAAGGCGGCGCAATCCGTTTGAGATGCTTCTGCAGGCTGTCGGCGATTTCGTAATGATCCTGATTGGCGACGAGCCGGCAGCTGATCTTCGCGCCCGCTTTCGCCGGCAGCACGGTCTTGGGGCCTTCGCCCTGGAAGCCGCCCCAGATGCCGTTAATCTCCAACGTGGGCCGCGCGGTGATGCGTTCTCGCACGGTGTACCCTGCTTCGCCCCACACACCCGGCACGCCGGTCTCTTGCAAGAAACC
>JACRBO010000338.1 GCA_016219235.1 Chloroflexota bacterium | reverse complement strand
GTTTGCACATCAGTGAACCCGCCGCCGATCTGGCCGTGGCCTGCGCGATTGCGTCGTCGATGCGCGATGTGCCCGTGGCCGTGGATATGGCGATTATCGGCGAAGTGGGCTTGAGCGGCGAACTCCGTACCGTGGGCCAACTCCCGGCCCGATTGAACGAGGCGGCGAAATTGGGCTTTGCGCGTGTGCTGATTCCGAAGACCCACCGGCTGAACGATCTGCCCAAAGACAAGATCGAAATTGTGACGGCGCGCAGTCTGGCGGAGGCGTTGTCGTTGGCGTTAGTCAAGAAGTAGACAGGGAAATAAGGAAGCAAGTAGACAAGGAAATAAACGGGCCGATTGGCATTCAGCGCCGATCGGCCCGTTACTAATCTACTTGTCTACTAATCTACTTGTCTACTTGCCTACTCCGATATGCACTTCCGATCGAATGAGGTTGTTGGACGGCACGCCGCTGCCTGTCGACAGCCACTTGAAGTGACTCAGGTAGTTGATCACCGCGCCGATGTTGTCATCCCCCCTGGCCTGCGACTCGATCCACGTCCACAGGGGTTGCAGGTTCAGATAGCCGGTCTGGACGCGAGTACCGGGCAGTAGTCCCGTCGCGGTCTTGAAGGTCGCATCGCCGGTGATGGGCGCTTGCTTCGCGTTCTGAATCGCCAACAGTGTCTCAGACGTTGAGCCGAGCACGAGCCGGCCATCGACCACGCCGTAGGTCAGCACCGGCGTGTCGTTGCCGTCAACCATGACGACGCTGTACGGCAGACCGCTCAGGCTTTGCCACGCCACATCGCCCTTGCTTTGCGCCGCAATGGCTTGCATCATTTTATCAAGCGTAGCCGACACGCGGGCGGCATCCGGCGACTCCAGCATCAGCGCAAACTCAAACGGCAGATCGGCCCGGCCGATGGGCGCGTCGCTGACGGTCTGTGCTTTGGGCAGCATGATGAAAGCGACTTCGCCGTTGAGCAGATCGATCAGCTCGGTGTTGAGATTGACGCCCACCAGTTTCTCGAACTCGGCTACCTTGTCGCGGAACGACTCGTCTTCCATGCCGGGGAAGCTGGCAAACGGATCGGGCTGGTTGGGATCGAAGAACGGTTTCAGATAGCCGGCCGGATTGTTGCCATTCAACATCACCATCGCCACAGCCGGAATCGATTCGTAGATCCTGTTGGCCGCGGCTTTGTAACTATCCTCATACAACTTGCGCTGTGCTTCCGGCAGCTTCGCCAGATCCATTTGCAGCGTCGAATCAAAGCGGATGCCGGTCGGCTCGTAGGTCATGGCGAGGCCCATGCCGCCCATCGCCTTCATCGTTTCCATTGCTTTTTGCAGCTGTTCTTGCTGCTTCATGGCCGCGCCGCCGGCATCCTGCCCCAGTTGTGTCGAGATGCCCAGCGTCATATCCATCATGGCCTGCATGTACTGATTGAAATCCATGTACATCGCAAAAGCGTTCTGGCCGGGCAGGGTACTCATGGTGGTCTGATAGTTGGTGTTGAGCGCAAGGCTTTTGCCGTCCAGCGCCGCGTCGATGGCCTTCTTCAGATTGTCGGCGCTGGTTGTGACCACAATTACGTCGTTGACGGTGGCATAGGCGGCCGTGTCATTGACCACCGGCTTGTCGCCGCCCCAGTTGGTCTCGGACGTGAGATAGACGATCGGGATGCCGCGATAGACGTCGTCGCGGATCGTGTTCGTCACGTAGTCGCTCGGCTCGATCTTGCGTTCGATCTCTTTGCGCACGCCGACCAGGAAGGCGTCGGACTTGGCCTTATCGCGCGTCTGCGCGACCACGAAAAACGTCGGCCCGCGCAGGCTGTCGGCCTCGCTCGGTCGGGTGTAGTTGCCCAGATCGACCAGGCCCACCGTGACACGCTCACCCAGCCACGGCACGACGTCGGCCTCCCAGTTGAAGCCCGTCTGGATAAAGGCCAGTTCCAGCGCGCTTTCAATTTGATTGGCTTCTTTGGAATCGGCCCAGGCGTCGGCGACCGCTTTGAAGTTAGGCAGCTGATCGGATTGTGTGTTGATCGACATCACCAGCATCGTATCCGTGGGCAGCACCTTGACGGTGGGATCAACCGTGGGGGTGGCCGTGCGGCTAATGATGACGGCGGCAACTGCACCGACCAGGGCCAGCCCGCCAATCGCCAGGATGATCTTCGCGATCAAACTGGTGGGTTTTGGCTTCGGCAGATTAACATCGAATTCAACTGATTGCGTTTGAGACTCTTCCATGACAAACACTCCTTTGTAATCTGAATCCCCGGCAACTACGTGCTTACATTATCCGCCCGCTGGCAAGCCCGTCAAGCACTTGAGTGTGCCATGTGGCTGACAATTGCCGGACGCTGTCGTTTTATCCGGTTAGCCGTTTCGCGCCGCATCCGTTGCCGACATCAGTAAGCCGGGCAGCAGCGCGATGACGCACGCGCTGACCGCAAATAGCAAGAACGACTCCCCCACCGCTTGCGCGGTGGCTTGCCGGAAAACTTCAAAAGTATTGCCTGAAAACTGACTCGTGCCGGCGGCCAATTGCGCGGCCAGCGTCTGCACGCGCTGCGTGCCCCACGTCAACGCGATCGATCCGCCCAGGCTCATGCCGACCAGCCGCAGGATAATCACCAGCGCCGAGGCCACGCCGCGTTCATTGGCGGGCGCGCTGTTGACCACCGCCGTCGCGATCGGGGACAGCACCAGCCCGAAGCCCGCGCCCGCCACGATCAACCCTGGCAGCATCCCCGCATACGTGGTCGTCGCCTGCCATTGACTGGTGATGATGAAACCGCCTGCGGCGATCAACAGCCCGATCAACGTCGGCGGCCGGTAGCCAAACCGATCGACGATCCGGCCGATCACGAGCGACATCAACGCCATCGTCACCGTCAACGCGGAGAGCACCCAGCCCGTGTACCACGCGCCATCACTGAGGATTTGTTCCACGGTCGCGTCGGGTTGACTCGATGCGACGACGGCATTGATAAACAAAGGCACGACGCCCAACGCCACGATCAACGCAAAGCCCACGCCCAGATTCACGAGCGAGGCTCCGGCAAACGTCCGTTGCTTGAACAGACGCAGATCGAGCAGCGGTTGTTCCGCGCGCAATTCCCACACGATGAAACCGACGAACAGCACGATCGACGCGATCAACAACGGGCCTTGATAGGCGGGTGCGGTCTCTTCGACAAACTGCGAGACGCGCCCCGTTTCCGCGCTGCCGCCCAACGCGATGTTGAACGCGGCCAGTGCCGCGCCGATCAACACCGCGCCGACGCCGTCTAATTTGCCCGTCGCTTTCGTATGAGTAAGATCGCGCAGCGCGCGCCAGCACAAAGCGAAAGCAATCAGGCCGATGGGAATATTGATCCAGAAGATGATGCGCCAATCGGTGAACAGGCGGATCATGATGCCGCCGTACAGGTGGCCCACCACCCAGCCCGCCGTATCGACCGCGGCGATGAAGCCCAGCGGTGTCGCGCGTCGCTCAGGCGGAAACAGATCGCCCACCAGCGCCATCGAGACGGGCACCATCGCGCCCGCGCCCAGCGCCTGCACGATGCGGCTCGCCACCAGCCACTCCAGCGCAAACGTGAACGGCAGTCCGCTCGTGCGCGTCAAGGCCACCAGCAGCGAGCCAACGATGAAAATCCCCAGACACACCAGATAGGCCGCGCGCCGCCCGTACAGATCGCTCAACCGCCCGGCGAAGGTCATACTCACGGCATACGCCGCCAGATACATCGTCACCACCCAGCCCGCCAGCGCGAACTGCTGCGTGTTCAACTCGAAGTCCACCACGACCTGCGGCAGAAACGCCGACGCGACGGTGAGATCCATCGCGCCGATGAAGATCGCAATCGAGACCAGGGCGATGGTGCGATTGGAGGAAAGAGGTTGGCGCATGATGAGGTAGATTGGTGAGTAGTAATCGGTCAACTGGTAACTGGTCAACTGGTAGACCAATCACCGATCGACCGATTGACCAGTTACCAATTACTAATTCACTTGCTGCCCACCGTGGGCGCAACGATATTCACCGTCTTGCCGTACGATCCGAACGTCAGCGTCCAGGTGGTTGGTTTCTCGGCGTCTACGCTGCGATCGACGACGATAGCTTTGCGCGGCACGAAGGTGCTGCCGTCCACCCACACTTCCGCCTCGACGCGAGCGGTACCGATTAGCCCGCCGCTCATGCCCTGCACACGCGCCCCGTCGAGCTGGCCTGCGACGTGATAGACATTGGCATTGTCGATCGTTTCCACGCCGACGAGTTTGGCCGCATCGATGCCGCCGCTTAACACCTGCTCGATCCCGACCTTCGGATCAAACATCACGGCGGGATTGAAGCCAAACTCCGGCGGCAGCACTTCCCACTGCTGTGTCAGGATGTTGGTGAGGTACTGCTCGTTGCCGATGGCGATCATATCCAACTCGGCGGCCGCGACGGCCGCGATGACCTTGAGGTGCACGCCCATCCGATCGGGCCGCGAGAAGTCCCCTTCGGCTGTGCGCAGTTGCAGCGCCGTCGCGCGATTGAGATAGACCGGCGAGCCGCTGATCTCGATCTTGAAATGAAACGACGGTACTTGCAGCATGGCCTGACCCGCCTTGACCACGATGTCGTTGGGCGGTAGTTCGGGTAAAGCGGGCGCGCAGGCGGTCAACAGCAGGGTGAGGAGGAGCACCGGTGTAAGTTTCATGCGGCGTATTGTATGCTACGGCTTACTGAGTGTCAAACGCACAACAGGTATAATTCGCCCATGCGCCTTCTAAAACTCACCCTCACGTTGATCTGCGCTGTCGCCGCGCTATGGCTAACGCTGCCCGCCCGCTCTAGCGCCACACCCGCTCGTGATCTTAGCCTGTCGCCCGAGCAGTTGATCAAACTACATCCGGCCCTGGCTAAGCAACTGCTCAGCGAACCCGAGGCCGAGGTGCGTGTCCAGATTGTTATGCGCGAGCAGACCGCACCGACGGCGCTCAATCGCGCGGCCCTGCTGGCTGATCTGCAAGCGCGCGCTGATCGATCGCAAGCCAGCGTGCGCGCTTTGCTGACGACGCTGCACGCTTCAGATGTGCGCCCGTTGTGGATCAACAACTCGATCGCCGCGCGAACCGATCGGGCGACGGTCCTGGCGGTGGCTGAGCATGACGATGTGGCTTTGATCAAGCTCGATCAATTCCGCCAATGGGTCGAGCCGATCAATTTCCACGCGGAGCGTCCAACCTCCAACCTCCAACCTCCAACTTCCAACCTCCAACCTCCAACTTCCAACCTCCAACCTCCAACTTCAATCGAATGGGGCATCACTCAGATCCGGGCCGATCAAGTCTGGTCGGCGTTGGGCATTACGGGTACCGGCGTCGTCGTGGCGAATATGGACACGGGCGTGGACTGGCAGCACCCGGCGTTGCACGACAACTATCGCGGCCTGGGTCCCAAGGGGCTGGTCAATCATGCTGGTAGTTGGATCGATACTACCGACGATGCAACCGTCTATCCGTTTGATGGCTACGGGCACGGCACGCATACCATGGGGACGTTGGCCGGACGGGACGGCATTGGCGTTGCGCCCGGCGCACGTTGGATCGCGGCGCGGGTGCTGAATACACAGGGCTATGGCCTGGACAGCTGGATTCATGCCGGTTTTCAGTGGATCTTAGCGCCCGCGGGCAACCCCGCTTTAGCGCCGGACATTCTGAGCAATTCGTGGGGCAATAACTTTGGCGCAAACGAAGAGTTTCGCCCCGATGTGCAATTGCTCAACACCGCCGGCATCTTTACGGTCTTCAGCAATGGCAATGCCGGCCCCGGTGCAGGTACGGTGGGCAGTCCCGCCTCGCTGCCCGAAGCGTTTGGCGTGGGCGCGACGGACCGCTACGACACGCTGGCCTGGTTTTCCAGCCGCGGGCCGTCGCCGTTTGAAGTGACCAAACCCGATGTATCCGCGCCCGGTGTCGATGTCCTGTCCAGCGTGCCGGGCGGCGTGTATGCGCTGTCTGGCGGCACTTCGATGGCCGCGCCGCACGTAGCGGGTACGGCCGCCTTGATGTACGCCGCGGTGCCCACCTTGACCATTCCGGCGGCGCGCTTCGCCTTGACCAGCACCGTAACGCGCCCGACGACGGAAACGTATCCCAACAATCTGTACGGCTGGGGGCGCATCGATGCGTATCGCGCCGTGCTGGCGGTGGCGCGGCCGGGTTACATCAGCGGCACGCTGACACGCGCCGATTCCGGCGCACCTATCGCGGGGGGCACGGTGCAGGCCCAATCGGATGCGGGCACGTTGGCGCTGACGTCCACCGACGCGCAGGGACGTTATCAACTGCCGCTGCCCGCGGCCCATTACACCGTCACTGCCGCGGCCTTCAGTTATGCGCCGCAGACGCAGACCAATCTTCTGGTGATCACGGACACGGTCACGCCGCGCAACTTCGTTTTGACGCCCCTGCCGATCGGGTTGGTGGAAGGCCGCTTGCTCAATCTGACGGCGACGCAGTTACTCAGCGGCACACTCTCCGTCGTAGGCGCACCGCTCAGCTTGAGCGTGAGCGGAACTTATTCGCTGGTCTTGCCCATCGGCACGCACGTGCTTGAAGTCCGCGCGGCGCGGCATCGAATCGTTACGGCCACGGTAACTATCACTCCCGGCGGGCGGGTGGCGCAGGATTTCTATTTGCCGGATGCGCCGACGATTTTGCTGGTCGATAGCGGCCGCTGGTACAACGGCAGCGGCGAACGCTTTTATCGGGAAGCATTGACCGACCTCAACTATCTGTACGACGACTGGCCCATCCTTGATCCGAGCCGCGATGTGCCACTGACTACCACTCTGCGGGCCTACGATGTGGTGCTCTGGTCGGCGCCCATCGATTCGCCCGGTTACATCGGAGCCGGCGGTGTCATCAGCGATTATCTGGACACGGGCGGACACCTGCTGTTGAGCGGTCAGGACGTGGGTTACTTCGACGGCGTCTGGACGCCTTCGGCCTATTTCTTTGATCGGCTGTTGGCTGAATACATGTCTGATGATGCGCCCTCACGCACGTTGACGGGTTACAACCAATACGCCGGTCAAACGATCACCATTGCGGGCGGTGACGGGGCCGATGATCAAGCGCTGCCCGACGTGATCCGCTCACGCGCGCCGCAGATCACGCAGAATGCCTTTGATTACGCGCCTGGGTCAGGCGCGCCCGACCAATCGGGCGGGCAAACGATCGATCGCTGCCGGCCCTATCGCGCCGCGTATTTCTCGTTTGGTTTTCAAGGCATCAACACCCGGTCGTCGCGCGCCGACGTACTCTCGCGCACGTTGACGGCCCTGGGGCGCGCGCCGCTGCAGCAAGCCTACGCATTGGACGTTGAGACCACGCCCCTCATCGGGCCGCCGGGGACGATCGTGACGCGCGCCCTGACGCTCTACAACTTCGACGAGGTCACCGCGCAGACGCCTATGACGATGACAGTCGATAGCCAGTGGCCGATCACCATCACGCCGACGCAGATCGAGCTGGCGTCGTGCGCGAAACAAACGTTGCTGCTGACGGCGACGATTCCGCTGACCGCCTCGATTGGCGCACTCAACCCGATCGTGATCCATGCGACTCCGCCGTTTGCGCCGGCGGCCATCTCGACGACTTTGACGGTGAAAGCGCCGGGCGCGGTGCTGCTGATCGAAGACGATCGCTGGTACCCGGTCGAAGCCGCCTACCGCTCGGCGTTGGAAGCGAGCGCGGTGCCGTATGATGTGTGGCGCGTGCCCACGAATTGGGCCGGCTTTGAACCGGCCGCGCCCACGCTTGATCGACTGCGCTGGTATCCGGCCGCCATCTGGTTTACGGGCTACGACTGGTATCAAACGCTCACAGCCGATAACGAGCAAGCCCTACAACAATTTGCCTTCGAAGGTGGTCGCTTTGCGCTGTCGTCGCAGGACTACCTTAGCCAACGCGGCTTCAATGCCTTTGGCCGCGAAGTGCTGGGCGTGCTGGATTTTTCGGAAGACTTAGTGACCACACAGGCCAGCGGCCCGTTCGGCGCACGTTTTGCAGGTCTCAATCGCGCCGTGCTCAACTGGCCGTATCGCAACTACAGCGACGCGCTCGCGCCGCAGCCCGGCGCGCGCGTCGAACTCATCGGCCGGCACGGTTGGCCCATCGCGCTGTCGCATCCTTACGGCGCAGGCCGCGCCTTGTTCATGGCCTTTGGCTTCGAGGGCTTTGCGCCCCAACAGCGCAGCGCGGCCATGCAGGGCGTGATCAGCGCTTTGTCGTGGCTGGGATCATCGTCGGTACAGTTCGATCGTGACGTTGCTTCGATCGGTGAGCCGCTCACGGTGACGATCCATGCGATCAACGACGGCCCGCACCCGATCGAGCACGCGGCGATCACGGCCACCCTCCCGATTAGCTTAGCTGCCCCCGGCGGCCCGCTCGTGGCATGGCATGGATCGTTACAGTCGGGCGAAGCGGTAACACAGACTTTCGTGGTTACACCCACCTCCAGCGGCATGATCAGTTTGCCCGTGATGTTTC
>JACRBO010000337.1 GCA_016219235.1 Chloroflexota bacterium | reverse complement strand
GCACGACCACCAGCACATCGCCCGTCGACAGCGGCGAGAGGTCGGTCACTTCGGTTTTGTCTTTCTGCACGTAGTCCGCACCCACCGGCAGTGGCTGGCCGTTGACGGCATCCAGATACTGCACCTGGCGATTCTCGTCGATGCAGTGCTCAACGCCGGCCAGCGTGAACGTGCGCACCGTGTTGCTCAGGCCAATCTGCTGGCCCAGCTGCGACAGAAAACCGCCGCTTTGCGCGGGCTGTGCCTGCTGCGCGGCAATCTCAAACTCCTGGCCCAGAATCGTCACTTTGCGCACTTCGACGCCGGTCACCGGCACCGTGAAGTCCTTGTTGCGCTCGAACACATAGCGCACGTTGCAAACCGCGTGCCAGAATGACTCATAGCGGATCTCTTTGTAGACCAGATCGACCTCTTCCGGTTTGGGGCGCGAGAACAACCCGCCCAGCCCGCCCGAGACGGTCGAGATGCGCTTGTCGATCGCCTGTTGTTCGGCCGCTTCAAAATCGAGGGTGGGGTTTAACGTGTAGATATGCGTTGGCGCTAAACGGACATCCATGTCGGGTCTCCTGCTGAGAGTTTAGGATCAAGTGATCCAAGTATAATCCGATTGCGGCAAAAAAAGTAGAGCCGCGGCTGCGGGCGGGGCGTTTTTGGCCGCATGTAACCAACTTCTTACCTTGTTTGCTGCTACTCTGGAGTACAATCAAGCGCATACGCCGCTATCGGGGGAGGTGGCCTATGCCAAAATTGGGTGATCGATTGAGCGCCGCGCGCCGCCGGCTGTTTGTGGGCCGAGCCAGCGAGTTGGCGCTTTTTCAATCGGCGCTTAGCGCCGACGCGCGAAGCGTGCCGTTCTACGTGCTGCACATCTTTGGCCCGGGCGGCGTAGGCAAGAGCGCGCTGCTCAATGAATTTGCCACCCAGTGCCAGGCATCGAACGTGATCCCCGTCATGCTCGATGCGCGTGACATCGATCCAACGCCAGAGACCTTTACCGGCGCGTTGCGCCTCGCCCTCAACTTACCCGGCGATGAAGCCCCGCTGGCCGCGTTGGCCGCGCGCCCGCAGCGCCACGCTCTCCTGATCGATACCTACGAAGTGTTCGGTTCGCTGGATAGCTGGCTGCGTGATTCATTCTTGCCGGAATTGCCTGAAAATACGCTCGTTGTGCTGGCCGGCCGCGAATCGCCCGCCACGGCCTGGCAGACCGATCCCGGCTGGAGCGCCCTGGTACGGATCGTGCCGCTGCGCAACCTTACCCCGGCTGAAAGCCGCACGTTTTTGGCGCGCCGCAACATCCCCGACGATCAGCACCAGGCCGTACTGAGTTTCACGCACGGCTTCCCGTTGGCGCTATCGCTCGTGGCCGATGTCTTTGCCCAACGGCCGGAGCCGCTGCGCGAATTTCAGCCGCAAGATCGGCCCGACATCATCAAGACGCTGCTGGAGCGCTTTGTGCAGAAGGTGCCCGGCCCGGCGCATCGCGCCGCGTTGGAAGCGTGCGCGCTGGTGCGGGTGATGACCGAAGCGCTGTTGACCGAGCTGTTGATGATGGGCGGCACGCCGGACGGCGCACACGATCTGTTTGATTGGTTGCGCGGCCTGTCGTTTATTGACGCGCGCGCCGATGGCGTGTTCCCGCACGATCTGGCCCGTGAGGCCCTGCTGACCGACATGCACTGGCGCAACCCCGATTGGTACGCCGAACTCCACAAGCGCGCCCGCAACTACTATCATAGCCGCATTTCGCAGGCCAGCGGCTTGATCCAGCAGCGGCTGTTGTTTGATCTGATCTTCTTGCATCGGGAGAACCCGGTGGTGCGGCCATTCCTGGAGTGGCAAGCCAGCGGCAGCGTCAGCACCGAGCCGGTGCGCGCGGCCGAAATCGCGATGTTGATCAAAGTAGTCGAGCAGCATGAAGGAACGGCCTCGGCGGCTATTGCCGCGCACTGGTTCGCGCGTCAGCCCGATAGCATACAGCTCATCCGCGATCCAGACGGGCGGCCGACCGGCTTCTTCACGCTGATCAAATTGAATCAGGCTGCGCCCGCCGATCTCGCCGTCGATCCGGCGGCGCAGAAAGCCTGGTCGATTCTGCAGCGTAAGCCGCTGCGCGCGGGTGAGACGGCGACGCTGTTTCGTTTCTGGATGGATGTTGACATGTATCAGGCCGTGTCCTCCACGCAAAGCCTGATCTTCGTGAATATCGTGCGCCATTACTTGACCACACCCGGCCTGGCCTTCACCTTCTTCCCCGTCGCCGACGCCGACTTCTGGTCGCCGATGCTGGGCTACGCCAACATCCAGCACTTGACTGAAGCCGACTATACCGTGGGCGACAAAACCTACGGCGTCTACGGTCACGATTGGCGAGCCGAGCCTCCGGCGATCTGGCTGGGGGTGCTGGCCGAGCGCGAAGTGGCCGCGCCCGGTGCGACACCGGCGCCGTCTACTGAAGCCGTGATCGTGTTGAGTGAAACCGAATTCGCCGCCGCCGTGCACGATGCACTGCGCGACCTGGCGCAGCCCGATCTGATGGCAGACAATCCTTTACTCCGATCGCGCGTGGTGATCGATCGGGCCGGGGCCGGGGCCGATCAAAAACGGCGGATCGCCAGTTTGCAGTCGCTGATCATCGCTGCGGCTGAGACATTGCAAGCAGCGCCGCGCGACGCCAAGCTCTATCGCGCGCTGTATCACACCTACTTCAAGCCCGCGCCGACGCAGGAGCAGGCCGCTGAACTGCTCGACGTGCCGTTCAGCACCTATCGCCGCCACTTGAAGTCCGGCATTCTGCGCCTGACCGAGAGGTTGTGGCAGCAGGAGATCGGCGCGTAAATTGAGCAGGGATTGAGCACCAATCGGGCTGTTAAGTGAATAGCGATCGAACGTACACTGCGGTTGTCCTTCGGGATAACCGCAGTTGCTTTTTGGGAGGCCAGGTATGGACACACAATCGTTGGCGTTGTTAGCGGGTACGCTGTCGACGTTGATGTTTGTTTCGAGCAACTTCCCCATGCTGCTGAAGGCGTTCAAAACGCAAGACCTGCGCTCATACAGCCTGACGCACATCGCCTTGAGCAACCTGGGCAACTTGATTCACTGGGTCTACGTTGCCAGCCTGCCCGTGGGGCCGATCTGGTTTTTGCACGGCTTCTTCACCGTGACGACGGCGTTGATGCTGTTGTGCTACGTGCGCTTTCAACGGCGCCAATCGGCGGGGCTGCACCTGGCCTGAAAACTGAGCAGAAAATGAGCAGTGAACGGTCTGGTGATTGACGCTGCTTTTGACTAAACTGAGAGAGTAACCGACACCGGTCTTATCTCAGGATAGAGCAATGGATTTCAACATGAGTGAATTTTTGAACGGTTTTATGACGGCCTGGAACGCGCACGATGTGCACGCCCTGACGGCCCATTACGCGCCCGACTACGAAGAGATCGATGTGGCGCGCACCGCGCCGCAGATCGGGCCGGACAACGTCCGCCGCACGGTGCTGTACTACCTGCGCGCCTTTCCCGATTTTCAGGTCACGCTGGACGACGCGATCGTGAATGGGGAGCGCGTGGCGATGTACTGGACGTGGACGGGGACGCATCGCGGCACGTTTATGAACATCCCGGCCACCGGCCATCACGTCAAAGTGCGCGGCTCGTCGCTGGTGACGCTGAAAGACGGCAAGATTCAACGCGCCACCCGCATCTGGGACTTAGCGGGCTTGCTGCGCGATTTGAAATTGCTGCCGGAACTTTCGGCATGAAGCATCCAGCCGGTTGGCAGCCGCATCGACTGTGGGGGAAGCGCACACACTGCTGTGTGCAGTTTCGACCGATCGAACACACCACATTTCAGCCAGGGAGAAAACACCATGTCTACCGAAAGCAACAAAGCCGCCGCCCGCCGTTTTCACGAGTTGTTCAACGCCAACCAGTTGGATCCCATCCGCGATGAGCTGTTCACCGCTGAGTCGGTGATTCACTTTCCCGGCCAGCCGCCGATGAACATCGAGGCGTTCAAGCAGGTGGGGATAATGTTCCGCGCGGGCTTTCCCGACTTGAATTCCAAAGTCGTCGATCAGATCGCGGAAGGCGATAAAGTGGTGACGCGCATCGTTTCGACGGGCACTCACACCGGCGACTTTCAGGGCATCCCGGCGACCGGCAAACCGATTCGAGTGGAAGGCATCATCATCGAGCGCTTCGCCAACGGTCGGATTGTCGAGCGCTGGGATCAATTCGATCAGCTGGGGATGCTGCAGCAACTCGGCGTGATCCCGATGCCGCAGGCTTAGCGGGCAGCGGCCGCCCAATCTGCTTTGATAGGTTGGAACAGGCCGCTGGTCGAAGCGGGGCGGCGCGAGTTTTATAACGTCGAATAGGCACAGGGCAGGCAGCGTCCAAGACGCTGCCCCACTGCTCAACCACAAGGAGCGCAACGATGAAAGCCGATTCTAAAACCGAAACCGAAGTCAAGGCCGTGCTGAACCAGCTGGCCGAATCGTATGCCACGCGCGATATGAATCGCTTGCTGGCGGTGTGCGCGCCTGATCCGGATCACGTCATGTATGGCACCGGCGCCGACGAAAAGCGAATCGGGTTGGCGGAAATCAAGGCCCAGGCTGAGCGTGATTGGGCGCAGACTGATTCCAGCACGATTGCATACAGCTGGACATCCGTCTCGTCGGCCGGTCAGGTCGCCTGGGCAGCCGCCGATGCCGCATTCAGCTTCAAAGCTGACGGGCAAGAGATGTCGCTCCCGGCGCGGCTGACCGCCGTCTTCGAGAAACGCGGCGACAAATGGTTGATCGTTCAGAGTCACTTCTCGTTCCCTGCTACAGGTCAGACCGAGGGTGTGTCGTTTCCCGCAGAGTGAGGGCTTAACCGACTCGCCTCCAGTAGTTGCTGGCCGTCTGGCTACTCTGCGCCGTCAATTCGGGCGAGCCGGGCGCGCACCGGCAAGGAGTCGAGGAAGTGACAGATATCCAAATGACAGCCGGAGTTACCACCGGTGATCAATTCGAAACCGTCCGCTACCCCGACGACGAAATCCGCCTGCGCGTCACACAGGGCGGGAATGTGCAGGTGGTGGAATACATCTCAACCGATCGGGAGGGGCCGCCGCCCCATTCCCATGCGTGGCATGAGGTGGAGTTTGTCATTGAGGGCGAGGTGGAGTTCTATGTGAACGGTCAATGGACGCGGGGCGGACCTGGCACCGTGCAGATGCTGCCGGCGGGAGCCAGCCATGCGGTGCGGGTCCCGGCGGGTACAGCCAGATTGCTGTATGTCACCATCGGTCCGCCCTATGATGGGATGGCGCGTGAACTGTCGGCCCTGTATGCAACAGGGAAGGCGGATCTGTCCAGCATCGTCGAGATTGCGCACCGGCATGGCCTTCGACTCGAGGGCGAACAGTAGGCACGGACTTCATCAGTTTCAAAGGGAGACATTGCTATGACCGATGATGATCGACACAACACCGAAGCCGTGAAGCGCATGTATGGCGGTGATGTTGCCGAGAACGCGACAATCGCCTCAGACATTGTCTGGCACGTGCCGGGTCACAATCCGGTGTCGGGCGAGTATCGCGGCTACAAAGACTACACGGAGTTGATGCCGTCACGCATGGCCCCGCTCGCGCGTTGGGACTTTGAACTCGGCGATGTGATGGTCAACGGCAGCTACGTAGTCGCCACGTTTCGATTGCAGGGCGAGCGCAAGGGCAAAACGATCATCCTCAAAGGCGCGCACATCATGCGCCTCAACGACCGCCATCAAGTCGTCGAGGGCTGGGGCTTTACCGACGATCAAGCTGCACTGGACGATTTCTTCTCCGCGTGAACGACAATTTCGCCGCAACATCTATGAGCCAAAAAGGAGATTAAACGATGCCTACCTATATCACGCTGTTGAGCTTCACCCAACAGGGAGTCGAGAAGATCAAGGACGGTCCCGCGCGCCTCGAACGGGCTAAGGCAGCCGTCAAGGCAGCCGGGGGCGAGATGAAGGCATTCTACCTGACGATGGGGCGCTTCGACGCCGTCGCCATCAGCGAAGGGCCAAGCGATGAGGCTTATGCCACGACCATGCTGGCCCTGGCCGCGGCGGGCGCAGTTCGAACGGAAACCTTGCGGGCCTTCACCGAAGAGGAATACCGCAAGATCATCGCCGCAATTCCCTAAGTACAGTCCCATAAGTTCTGCGGAATCGCGTCCTTCGACTGCACTACGCTCCGCTCAGGATGCGATTCCGCAAGATCATTCAGAACGCACTTAGACGAGTCCGGGCGGCAGTGATCAACGATCGGCTGGTTGTGAAGATTCCGGCAAGTGCGGATCGAGATTCAGACCAGTTTTGACACGATCCTGCGGCATACTGAAAGCCACACGATTTGTGCGGGAGGAGCCATGTCCAAGATCGAGAAGCGCGTCGTGATCGACGATTCGACCGAGCGGGTGTTTAGCTATATCGGTGAGCCGGTAAAGTCGCCCGAGGTGTGGCCGGGGCTGCTGGAAGTGCGTGAGGTGCATCACCTGATCGGCGATATACGTTATGCCAGCTGGCTGTACAAGCTCACCGGCTTGTATGAGGCGCTCGACATCCAATTGGAATACGAGGCCGATCAAGCCGCGTTGACCCGCAACCTGCGCGGCCTCGATCTGGTCATGACGCTGGACTATCGGCCGTGTTCGGCTTGCGGCCCGCGCCTCGCCCTCGACGGTGACTATACGTATTGGTCGCAATGCTGACTTAACTTTTCAAGGAGACAGGATGAACCAGCAGAGTAACATTGACGTCGTGCAAAAACTCTATCAGGCCTTCAAGGCCGGGGACGGGCCGGGCATCTTCAGCGTGGTCGCGCCCGACATCGATTGGGTCTTCAATGGCCGCTCGACGGATGTGCCCTTTGCGGGGCATTTTCGCGGCCACGCCGAACTGATGAATTTCTTCGGCGCCGTGGCCCAGACCGCCGAAGTGATTGAGTTTGGCCCGCACGAGCTGTACGCCTTCGACGACAAAGTCGTTTCGCTGGGCGGTGAGCGGGTGCGCGCCAAAGCGACCGGCAGAGTCTTTGAAACCGATTGGATTCACTTCTACACGATCAAAGACGGTCAGATCATACGGCTGCGTGAATACTACGACACGGCGGCGATGGCCGAAGCGTTTCGCGCCGCTTGAGAGGCCAGCCATGAAGCCGATCGTTGAGCCTGATGAATCAGCCGCACTAAAGTGGCGCGCGCGGATCGTCAGACGCCCGATCGGCCCGATCGGTTCGTCATCACCCGGCGTCCTGGCGCACTTGTATGCGGTTCACTTCAAGCAGGTGCATCAAACGACCAGACTGCCACGAACGGCGGCAATGGTCAGTCAGACTACCACAAGGAAAGATTAACGCATGGCGAGCAACGACTATCACTTCATCACGACGTGGCGCGTGACGGCCACTTTGCAGGAAGTCAACGACATCCTCGGCAGCGCGCTCGATCTGCCGCGCTGGTGGCCGTCGGTCTACATCGACGTGAAGGAACTGTCACCCGGCGACGAGCGTGGCATCGGCAAAGTGATCGATCTATACACCAAAGGCTTTCTCCCCTACACGCTGCGCTGGCAAGTCCGCGTGACGGAGAGTCGCGCGCCCCATGGCTTCACACTGGAAGCGTGGGGCGATTTTGTCGGGCGCGGCAGCTGGACCTTTGAGCCGGACGGCGACGAGGTGCTCATCACTTACGATTGGGCCATCCGCGCCGATAAGCCGCTGCTGCGCAATTTGTCATTCTTGATGAAGCCCTTCTTCTCAGCCAATCACCGCTGGGCGATGCAAAAAGGGCTGGAGAGTTTGCAGATCGAGTTAGCGCGGCGACATGCCTCGACGCCCGAAGAGCATGCGATGATTCCCGCGCCGCCCGCGCGCACGACGACTTCGCCCGTGCCGTTGGCCCTTGGCGCACTGACCACTTTCGCCGGCGCGCTGCTGCTGGCGCGTCAGCTGGGCCGCGCGCGAGGCTGAGATGCCGTCGTTCAACCG
>JACRBO010000332.1 GCA_016219235.1 Chloroflexota bacterium | reverse complement strand
GCTTCTCCGCGTACGCCTTCACTTCTTCTGCCGAATGCAGATCGGGTTCGGAGACGATCTCCATCAACGGCACGCCGCTGCGATTGAAATCCACCAGCGACGAGCCGCCCGCGTGGATCGATTTGCCCGTGTCTTCTTCCAGATGCACGCGCCGGATGCGGATGCGGCGCGTGCCGCGCGACGTTTCGATGTCCAGCCAGCCGTTGCGGCACAACGGAAATTCATACTGCGAGATCTGATAGCCTTTGGGCAAGTCGGGATAAAAGTAGTTCTTGCGCGCAAAGATGTTGAACTCTTCGATGGTGCAGTTCAACGCCAGCCCGGCCATGATCGTCATCTCGACCGCGCGCCGATTGATCACGGGCAGCATCCCCGGCATGCCGGTGCAGATGGGGCAGACGTGCGAGTTGGGCGGCTCGCCGTCCGACATGACGACCGCGCACCCGCAAAACATTTTAGATTTGGTCAGAAGTTCGGCGTGAACTTCCAACCCGATGACGGCCTCGTATTCCATAAGCCTAGCCGTGCCGCCGCACAAAACGCTCCATGCGGCGCAGCGCCTCCTCGATCTTTTCGTAGGCGGTGGCATACGACGCGCGCACGAAGCCTGCGCCGCCCGCGCCAAAGGCCGTGCCCGGCACGACGGCCACATGCTCTTCTTGCAGCAACTTATTGGCGAAGTCGTCCTCATTCATGCCGCTGATGCCGATCGACGGGAAGGCATAGAACGCGCCCTGCGGCTCGAAGGTCTTGAGACCGATGCTGTTGAAGCCGCTGACAATCAAGCGTCGCCGCCGATCGTATTCCTGCCGCATCATCTCCACGTGCTCTTCACCGCGTTCGATCGCTTCGATGGCCGCCACCTGCGCCATCGTCGGCGCGGACATGATGGTGTACTGGTGAATCTTGCGCATCGCCGCCGAGATGTCTTTGGGCGCGGCTGAGTAGCCAATGCGCCAGCCCGTCATCGCGTGCGACTTACTGAAACCGCCTAACAGAACGGTACGCTCGCGCATGTTGGGCAGCGTCGGGAAACAAGTATGCTGCGCCGGCGAACCACCCGCCATCGAACTGTAGACCAGCCGATCGTAAATCTCATCCGAGATGATCAGCAGATCGTGCTTCTCCGCCAACTGCGCGATGTCCAGCAGGCGCGCGCGGGACATCACCGCGCCGGTCGGGTTGTTGGGATACCCGATCAGAATGGCCTTGGTTTTTGGCGTGATCTTCGCTTCGATCTCTTCTTTCGTGACCTGGAAGTTGTTCTCGACGCGCGTGGCAATTGGAACCGGCACGCCGCCCGCCAGAGTGACCTCAGCGGTATAAGCCACAAAGCATGGCTGCGGCACGATGACTTCATCGCCCGGATCGAGAATCGCCGTCATCGCCAGATAGAGCGCTTCGGATACGCCCACCGTCACCAACAACTCCGCTTCGGGATCGTATTCGATCTGATAGCGGCGCTGCAAATAGGCGCTCAATGCGCGGCGCAGTTCCACCGTGCCGGAGTTGCTGGTGTAGTGCGTGTCGCCGTGCTTCAGCGACGCGATGCCCGACGCGATGATGTTATCGGGCGTGGTGAAATCAGGCTCGCCGATGCCCAGCGAAATCACATCTTTCATCGTCGCGGCGATGTCGAAGAACTTGCGGATGCCGCTGGGTGGAACCGAGTTGACTTTGGCCGAAACGAAGTCACGCATGTTAGTCCTCGTTATTGTTGCTGCTGTAGCCCACCACCGCTGAATCGCCCACGTTGAACTGGCGATAGCGCCCGGTCACGACCGCTTCCTTGCCGATGAGCGATTGATCCATCGTGCTTTCTTCGATGAGCGCGCCCACATCGATGATCGAATCGCGGATGATGGAGCGCACGATACGGCAGTCCTGGCCGATGGTCGCATACGGCCCGACGATCGAATGCTCGAGCCTGGCCGACGGATGAATGTTGACCGGCGGCACGATGACGCACCCATCGCTCGCGATTTGTGCGCTGTTGTCGCTGCCGTGATCGAGCAAGTAGCGATTGGTGTCGAGCACGGTTTCGGGCTTGCCGGTATCACGCCATTCCACCACCGGCCGCGTCACGAATCGCTGGCCTTTCGGGATCATCAGGTTCAGTGCATCGGTCAGGAAGTACTCGCCCTTGGTCTGAATGCGCTTCTCCATCAACTCACCGCACGCCGTCATCAGCGCCGGGCCGTCGGTGAAGTAGTACATGCCAATCACGGCCAGCCGGTCATCCATCGTCGCAGGTTTTTCGACGAACTTATTGATGTAGCCGTCCTCGCCGACGATCGCCACGCCAAAGCGACGCGGATCGGCCACTTCGCGCACATACGCGATCGAATCTTCAGGCGCGCCCGTGATGTCGCTCAGATCGGCCTCAAAATACGTGTCGCCGAAGACCATGAACACCGGGCCATTCACGTAGTCGCGGCACAGCCACAGCGCGTGCGCCTGGCCCAGCATTTCGCTCTGAATCACGTAACGTGCCTTGAAACCGTACTGCTGTGACACGTACTTCTCGATCTGGTCGCCCAGATAACCGACGATGAAGATGTATTCTTCAACTTCAATGCCGCGGAATTTGTCGAGAATGTAGGCGAGCATGGGCTTGCCGGCGACGTTGATCAGCGGCTTGGGCTTGGTGTAAGTGTGCGGCCGCAAGCGTGTACCGAGTCCGGCCAGGGGAATGATAACTTTCATCGAGCACCTTTATTTTTTAGTGATAGGCAGTTTCGCGCGCTGCCAGGCGATCATACCGTGTTGTAATTGTTTCGCGTCGAAGCCCGCGCGTTTTAGCAAGCGCACCGCCGGCGGGCTGCGATGGGCGGTAGCACAGATGGCGATCACGGGGCGATCAGGATCGAGCTTCAGGGTCGGCAAAGCCGATCGGAGTTGATTCACCGGCACGTTGATCGCGCCTTTGATGTGGCCCGCGGCGAACTCGCCGGCTGATCGAATATCGATCAATTGCAGGCCCGGCCCGCGATCGATCAACTGCTTTAACTCAGTCGCCGGTATTTCCGGCACACTTCCAAACGGCCACCACCAAAATCGATCACTCATTATTCATTGCTCATTGATAATTGGTTTTCGAGTATGCCAGGCGGTGGCCTGCTCATAAGCGTAGGCGACTTGCAACATCTTTGCTTCGCCAAAGGCCGGGCCGTTGATCTGCAGCCCGATTGGCAAGCCCTGCCCGTCGAAGCCGCAGGGCAAGGAAACACCGCAAATTCCAGCCAGATTCTGATTCAGGGTAAAGACATCGCTTAAGTACATTTGCAGCGGATCGTCCGCCTTCTCGCCGATCTTGAAGGCCGTCGTCGGCGAGACCGGGCACGCGATCACATCC
Source organism: Chloroflexota bacterium (assembly GCA_016219235.1). The sequence goes on along the minus strand of JACRBO010000332.1, from coordinate 4,442 downwards.
ACCTGCTCAAAGGCCGCTTCATAGTCGCGCTTGATCAACGTGCGCACTTTTTGCGCCTTCAAATAGTAAGCGTCATAGTAGCCGGTCGAGAGTGCATACGTCCCCAGCATGATGCGGCGTTTCACTTCCGGGCCGAAGCCTTCACCGCGCGTGGCGCGATAGGTCTCCCACAAGTCGCCGCGATCGATCCGCAGGCCGTAACGCACGCTGTCGAAGCGCGCCAGATTCGCCGACGCTTCAGCCGGCGCGATGATGTAGTAGACGGGCAAGCCATAATCGGTGTGCGGCAGCGAGACTTCGCGAATCTCCGCGCCCAATGACTTCAACACATCGATCGCCGCATGGATCGATTGCTCTACTTCCGGCTGCATGCCGTCGATGAAGTATTCCTTCGGCACGCCCACGCGCACACCCTTCAGATCGCCGGTCAGCAGTGAGGCATAATCGGGCACGGGTACAGCCATTGAGGTTGAATCGAGTGGATCATGGCCCGCAATCGCGCCGAGCAGAGTCGCGGCATCGATCACGTCTTTGGCGAACGGGCCGATCTGATCCAGCGACGATGCAAACGCGATCAAGCCATAGCGGCTGACGCGGCCATACGACGGCTTGATGCCGACGACGCCGCACAACGACGCGGGCTGCCGCACCGAACCGCCGGTGTCCGAGCCAAATGCGCCCAGACACAGGTCAGCGGCGACGGCGGCCGCGCTGCCGCCGCTCGATCCGCCCGGCACCCGCGCGACATCCCACGGATTGTGCGTCACACCATACGCCGAGTTCTCCGTGCTGGACCCCATCGCGAATTCGTCGGTGTTGGTCTTGCCCAGAAACACCGCGCCCAGGGCGCGCAGTCGCGCCACGGCGGTCGCATCATACGGCGGCACAAAGTTCTGCAGAATCTTGCTGCCCGCAGTCGCAGGCAAGCCATTGACGCAAATGACATCTTTGATCGCCAGCGGCACGCCCAGCAGTGGCGTGTCTTCGCCGTTGGCGCGGCGCTCATCGGCAGCCTGAGCCTGAGCTAAAGCCGATTCGCGCGCCAGGTGCAAATAAGCGTGCAGGGCCGGATCGACGCGATCGATGCGCGCGTAGATCGATCGGGTCAGTTCCACCGACGAAATTTCGCGGCGGGCCAGGCGAGCATGGGCTTCGTGGATGGTCAGGAACGGTAACATATTGGCTCAAAACAAAACGAACTCCACGCAACTCACGGCACAGTTCACACGTGCGTTTCGTGGAATTCGCGGACTTAGTCTAATACGGCGCGAACTTCAAACGCATTATCGACGCGCGCCGGCGCGTTCGCCAGGATCGCCTCGACCGACGGGGATGGCCGCGCCACGTCGTCGCGCATGACGCTGTGCAAGGGCAGCACGGTCGCCGTCGGCGAAATGGCGGACGTGTCCAGGGCGTTAAGGCGTTCGGCGTAATCGAGGATGGCCGACAACTGCTCCTGATAACGCGCTTCTTCAGCCTCGGTCAGCCGCAGTTTGGCGAGTTCGGCAATGTGTTGTACGTCATCACGGGTAATGGACATGGCGCGATTATATCAGAACTGAAGACATTGAACAATCAGCGGCACACTTGTACACTTGTGTGCCCGGCAAAGCAAAACCGGACGGTTCGATGAACGAACTGTCCGGTTTGTTGCTCGATCAGGAGCGCTTAGTAGCGGCTGCTGCCGCCGCTGCGACCGCCGCCACCACCACGACGCTGGCCGCCGCCGCTGCCACCACGGCCGCCACCGCCACCACCGTAACCGCCGCCGCCACGGCCGCCGCCGAAGCCGCCGCCACCGCTGCGCTCTTCGCGCGGGCGCGCCGGATTCACGGTCAGGGTGCGATCGCCGAGTCGGTACGAATTGAACATGCTGATCGCCTTCTGCGCGTCGGCCTGGCTCGCCATCTCGACGAACGCAAAGCCCTTCGAATTGCCCGTGTCGCGGTCCTTGATCACGGCCACCGACACGATTGTGCCGGCCTGCGCGAACAACGTGCGCAGTTCATCTTCTGTCGTCGAGTACGCCAGATTTCCAACATACAACTTCACTTCCATTTCAGATCTCCTGTGTGCCGGCGCGTGGCCGTTATTGTAGTTGCCGTCTTTCCGAAAAGAGTTCGCGGCAACTAGCTCTCTCAAATCCGTCCGACTGCGACCCGATTATACCATAACATTACGAACGCAACCGCAACTTCACAATCAGCCTAAATCAAGCCGATTTGCGCCGTTGAATTTCATGCGCCAGGACTTCCTGGAAGACCTGCTCCACCGGGCGCGGCCGCCAGCCTAACTCACGTTTGGCCTTGTCGGCTGTTCCGTAAAATGTGTAGTCATTCAACGTGCTCAACGCCTCGGCTGAAAACATCAATTTCGCATTGAACGCGCGCTCGAGTGCGCCAAACAAACCGGCTGTTGCTCCAGCCGCCCAACCCGGCAGCCACACTTTCGGCGCGCCGATACCGCTGACTCTTTCAAAAGCCTGCATGGCTTCACGATACGTCAGCGCCGGCCCGGCTAGAATGTATGCTTCACCGAAGCGGCCTTGCTCCATCGCGAGGATATGCCCGTCGGCGATGTCGTCCACATGTGCCCACGTCACGCCCGACTTCGCGCCAAACATCACCGGCATGCGGCGCAAGAACATCTCGAACATCTGCGCCAGCGGGCTGGTGTCACCGGGTCCCGTCACCGCGCCTGGTTGGGTGATGATGATCGGCGCGCCGCGTTGGATCATCGGCAGCGCGACTTCGTAATGCGCGGCCCATTTGGTGCGCTCGTATTCCGATGATAAGTCGCTCTTCTCAACTCGATATGTTTCATCGGGCAATTGGCCGTGCGTATTACCAAACACCCCGACCGTGCTGGTATGCACGATGCGCGGCACGCCCGCTTCGATGGCCGCCTCAAAAGTGTTACGTGCGCCATCGACGTTGATGGACCGCATCCGATCGTGATACTCGCGTCCCAATTCGTACAGGCCCGCCAGATGAAACACGCCGTCCATGCCGCGCACCGGCTCGATCAGCGACGCTTTGTCGGTCACGTCGCCTTGCGCCAGCGTCGCGCCCAGCTTCTTCAGTGATTCAGCCTTAGCCGGATTGCGCACCAGACACGTCACCGCATGTCCCTGCGCGATCAACTTCGGCACCAGATGACTGCCGATAAAGCCGGTGACCCCGGTCACAAAATACTTCATGCGTTCACTCCAGACCTATGATGCAAGATGCAGGATGCAGGATGCAAGATGCAGCAGATCATCTTGTCATCTTGTCATCTTGTCAGCGTGCCAGCGTGTCAGATAGTTGTTGCCACTGTGCATCTTCAACACCCGGCACATAGGGTCGATACAGGCCAATGCGGTCGATCAGGCCGTCGTATTTCGCGTGCAATTTGTCCGCCAGCGTCTCCCACGTCGCAACAATGACGAACGCTTCCAACATCTCATCGCTAATCAACTTCGGCATCTCGGCCCACTGGCCGCGTGCAGCCAGCGGCCCCAACTGCTCCCCGATCGATCCCCAACCATGCAGATCCAACACCGGTCGATACGACGGCGTCGAGGCATAAAACGCCACTTGCGATCGTTGCGCGGCGATCTCTTCATCCGTCAACGCCACAAACGCCATCGTCGCCAACTCGATCGAACCACGCGCCCGATCGGCTTTCTTTAGCCCCGCGTCAATCGCCGGCAGAATGGCCTCGCTGATGTACTGGCGCGTGTGATACGGATGCACGTGAAAACCATCGGCCACCTCGCCCGCGAGTTTGCACAACGGCTCACCCACGCCCGCGATGAAGATAGGTATGTTGGGCGTCTCGATCGGCCCCGGTGAAAAGAACGGCGTCATCAGCGTCATCTTGTAAGACTCGCCGCGAAAATTGAGTCGGCCGCCCGTCTGCCACGCTGTCCATGCCGCGCGAATGGCCTGCACGTATTCGCGCAAACGCGGCACGGGCGGCGTCCACGGCATGCCAAACCGCCGCTCGATGTGTGCCTGCACCTGCGTACCCAGGCCCAGCATAAAACGCCCCTTCGACTGCGCGGCCAGATCCCACGCCGTATGCGCCACGATCAACGGACTGCGCGCAAAGGCGATGGCGACCGCCGTGCCAAACTGCAAGCGCGTCGTCGCGGCGGCGGCGTGCGTCAGCGGCAAAAACGGATCGTGCTGCGTCTCGCTCGTCCAGATCGCGTCAAAGCCGATCGATTCAGCGGCCCGCGCCAGCGCCGGGACATCATTGAGCGGCGTGGCAAAACCCATTGAGGCGTCAAGCTTCATGAAAAGACCTCCTCATACCTGATGAGCTTTCTCGGAAAGTCCGAGAAGCCGTTTTCTCGTTTGAATAGGCCGCGCTTGACCAGCGGCGTTTAATGTTTCACCCCCACCTGTGCCAAGATCAGGCGAGTCTCAATCGTTCTGCTCTTGGCCCGCCAGGAG
>JACRBO010000331.1 GCA_016219235.1 Chloroflexota bacterium | reverse complement strand
GCGCTGGCCCTATCCGTTCTTGAAGAAGTAACCGTCATTTGTGCAACCAAGGCTGGCGGTGCCCACACACACTACTATGCAACATGCACTGGCGGCTCTTAGCATGATTCAGATGATGCAACATGCACTGTCGGTTCGCATTTAGGTGAGTTGCAACAAGCACTACGTCATCGATTAAGGGAGTCCAGCCAGTGCTCAAGCCCGTTCAATTGCGCAACGTAATCGACAGTGATCTACCCATCTTCTTCGAGCAACAAAACGCTCCCGAGGCCAATCACATGGCCAATTTCCCTGCCAGAGATGAGGCCGCGTTTATGGCACACTGGGCCAAGGTCAGGCGCGATGAGACTAACCTGCTCCGCACGATCGTGGCCGATGATCAGGTGGTGGGCAACATCGTGTGCTTCGAGATGAACGGTCAGCGCGAAGTGGGCTACTGGCTCGGTCGGGCTTACTGGGGACAGGGTTTCGCCACTCAGGCATTGGCTGCGTTTCTGCCGGAGATCGAGCAGCGTCCGTTGTATGGATATGTGGCCAAACACAATCGCGCTTCGATCCGGGTCTTGGAGAAATGCGGGTTCGTGATCTGCGGCGAAGAAGCCGAAGACATCATCCTCAAACTTGAGGCTTAACAATTCGCTGAGACCACTACAAACAGCCCAAAGCCTCACGCAAAGAGGCAAAGCAGCCAAGATTCTTTGGACATTGCCAAAGACGGTCAAGATTTCGATGCAATGATTTGTCTTTCTCCTTTGCAACTTGGCGGCTTTGCGTGAGATTGCAATTCTTTCAGTAGAGTCAGTCGCTATGAGCAAACTGGTCATCGTCGAATCACCCGCCAAAGCCAAAACCATCGCCAGCGTGCTGGGCGCGGGTTACGTTGTGCGCGCCTCGCTGGGCCACGTGCGCGATCTGCCCGATAAAGAACTGGGCATCGACCTCGAGCACAACTTCAAGCCAACCTATCATCTGCTGCGCACCAAATCGAAGACGCTGAAACAGCTGCGCGAAGCCTTGGTCAACGCCGATGAACTGTACCTCGCCACCGACCCCGATCGCGAAGGTGAGGCGATTGCGTGGCATTTGCAGCAAGCTCTCAAGCCCAGAGTCCGCACCCGGCGCGTGACCTTCCACGCCATCACGCCCGCCGATATTCAGGCTGCCTTCGCGCAGCCGCGCGCGATCGATATGCAGTTGGTCGATGCGCAGCAGGCCCGCCGCGTGCTCGATCGATTGGTCGGCTATCAAGTCTCACCGTTACTGTGGAAATCGACGGGCGGCAAGAGCGCGGGCCGCGTGCAGAGTGTGGCGCTGCGATTGGTCGTCGATCGCGAGCGCGAGATTCGCGATTTTGTGCCGCAAGAATACTGGTCCATTCACGCCGATCTGGCGAAGCAGCCCGATCACGCGCAGCACTTTCTGGCGCGCTTGATTCAAGTCGGCGCGCAGAAGGTTGGCCTTGATCAACCCATTCATCTCAAGACGAAAGAGGATGCCGAACGCATCATCGCCGATTTGCAGGGCGCGATCTATCGCGTGAAAGACCTCAAGACCGAGCGCAAAGCGCGGAAGCCGTGGCCGCCCTTCACAACCAGCACGCTGCAACAATCCGCCTCCGCCCGATTGCACCTCTCGCCCGCCGAAACGATGAAGATTGCGCAAGAATTATATGAAGGCGTAGACATCGGCGAAGGGACGCCCGGCGGCCCACCGCCGCAAACAGGCGTAAATGGGCAACCCGTAGGTCTGATCACCTACATGCTTACCGACTCGACGGCGATCTCGCCCGAAGCACAAGCGGCCGTGCGCCAGATGATCATCGACACATTAGGCGCGAAGTATTTGCCCGAAGCCGCACCGCAGTACAAGACCAAAGTAAAGAACGCGCAAGAAGCACACGAGGCCATCCGCCCCACCGACGTACGACGCTATCCCAGGCATTTGCAGGCGCAGTTATCGCCGCGCCAGTTTCAAGTGTACGACCTGATCTGGCGGCGCTTCGTGGCTTCGCAAATGGCCGCCGCATTGTACGATGTGACTACGGTCAATGTCGCAGCGACGGTTGAAGGGAAACCGCCGGGCGGAAGTAGCCCGCCGTATCTGTTTCGCGCGATCGGGCGCGATCTGGTCTTCGATGGTTTTCTGCGCGTGTGGCAAGAGGAAGACAAAGCCGATGATGACGATGAGCCGCAGGCGCTGCCGCCGCTCAGTGTGAACGAACTGCTCGATCTGCTGGCGCTGATCCCGAAGCAGCACTTTACGCAGCCGCCGGGCCGCTACACCGAATCGGCGTTGGTGAAGGCGCTGGAAGAGCGCGGTATCGGGCGGCCCAGCACGTATGCGGCCATCATCAAGACGTTGAAAGATCGAGACTATGTGGTTTTGGAGAAGCGCGTCCTGTCGCCGACGACGCTGGGCGAAGCCACGTGCGACGCTTTGATCGCCGCTTTCCCCGAGGTGATGGACTACACGTTCACGGCGCAAGTGGAAGACTGGCTGGATGATGTCTCGCGCGGGGAACGTGATTGGGTGAAGGCCCTGACGGAGTTCTATACGCCGTTTGCGCTGGCGTTGGAATCGGCGGCGGCTAAGATGCTGCCCTTCAAAGGCGAGAAGACCGATCGGGCGGCTGGCACTTTCAAAAAGCGGAGTTCAACGAAACGTGGCAACCGATCCAAATCAAACGCACCCAAGGCCAAGCCCGCCCTCGATCCGAATGCGCCCGTTTGCCCCCAATGTGGCTCGCCCATGGTGAAGCGCGCCGGCCCGCGCGGCGAGTTCTGGGGCTGTTCGACCTATCCGAAGTGCAAGGGCACGCGACCGCTATAAGGAAACTGTGCGGGGCGTGAGCGAATAGCTAAACAAGAGCAAAGCACCCAGAGCGTAGTGTCGCAGCAGTATCGCGACACGGAGTCGAAGGGGCGAGTCAGCCGGGGAAACAGGTCTCACCCGCATCCTTCGACTGTGCAGCGGACAAGAACGCTGCTCCGCTCAGGACGCTTGGGTCTCGGATTTTGAGAGGGTCTTCGGACAAGAGATAGTTGTCCTTGAATTAACCCCTCGCAAGGTTTGCCTTATACCTTCGCTGTCTGCCCTTCACGCGCCGAGCGATAGATCGCGTCGATCACGGCAAGGCTATGACGGCCCTCGTGTCCATCCACCAGCGGCTTACGGCCCTCACGAATCGCGGCGGCAAAATCCTGAAACTGCGCCGTATGTCCCGCCGCCGTGATGTCCATCGGCGCGGCTGCGCCGCTGCTGACTTCCGCTTCCATAACATGATCTTCACGCGGATCGATCAGGTGCCATTCCAAGCGCGCCTGCCCCTTGTGATAGATCGCGCTGCCGTTCGTGCCCACGATTTCCAGCCGTTCGGGATAACCCGGATAAGCCGCCGTCGTCGCCTGAATCAAGCCCAATCGATTGTCCGCGTACTCCAGAATAGCGAGCGCGCCGTCTTCCACCTCGATGGCGTGATTCAGCGTCCGCGTTCGCGCCGTGATCCGATCGGGCATACCCGTCAACCAGAGGAGCAGATCGAGCGCGTGCGCGGCCTGGTTGATCAGCACGCCGCCGCCTTCATGTTCCCACGTGCCACGCCACGGCCCGCTGCGATAATAAGCGTCAGTGCGATACCAGATCGTGTTGGCGCTGACCCACAATAGACGACCCAATACGCCGTCATCGATGAGGTGCTTGAGTCGTCGGGATAGCGGCTCAAATCGGGATTGGAAGATCACACCCAGCGTCACCCCCGCCCGCTCACAGGCTTCAATCATCACATCGCATTCGTTAGGCGTGCGCGCCATCGGCTTTTCGCACAGCACGTGCTTGCCCGCCTGCGCCGCCGCAATCGTCATCGGCAGATGCAGATCGTGCGGGGTGCAGATCGTCACTACGTCCACATCGGACCGTTGGAGCAGCTCGGTATAATCGGCGTGCCACGTGACGTTGTGCCGCGCGGCAAATGCCCGCCCCCGATCCGGATCACGCGTCGCCACCGCCACCAACTCCGCATCGGGCGTGCCCGCAATCGCCGCCGCGTGCACGGGTGCGATGTTGCCCACTCCAATGATGCCGAAACGCAGTGTTTGCATGACCACCCCTATTCGACAAAGTCGCGGATGAACAACTGGATGAATTTCGCCGCCGAATAGCGACCGTGGATGACGTCCCACAGGCCCTTCGCCAGCGGCATCGGCACGTGCATCTTTTCCGCGATGTACAGCATGGATCGCAGCGTATTGAAGCCTTCCGGCGTCACGCCCATCTGGCGTTCCACCTCAGCCAGCGGCAGACCCTGCGCCAGCAACTCGCCCATGCGCCGATTGTGGCTGTGTTCACTCAACGAGGTTGCGAGCAAGTCACCGATGCCAGACAGATACAAGAACGTCTCCAGCCGGGCGCCGAGCGCCACACCGATCTTGGTGATCTCCTCCATGGCCACGGTCAGATACACCGCGCGAAAATTGACGCTGGTGATGTGCTGCCCATCGAACAAGCCCAACCCGATCGCGTAGATGTTCTTCAACACGCCGCCCAATTCCACGCCCACCGCGTCGTCGGAAAAGCGCACACGAAAGTGATCGTTGTCCAACGCCTGCGCCACCCGCATCAGATCGGTCTTGTCGCGGCCGGCAATCATCACCACCGTCGGCAGTCCGCGCGCAAACTCATTGGCAATCGACGGGCCGGACAACATCACGATCGGATTCAGCGGAAATAAATCAGAGACCGTTTGAAACGAAGTCAAGCCGGTGGCGCCGTCGATGCCTTTCGCCAGATTGACGACAATCGTTTCGGCATGCAGGCTGCCCTGCACCGGCTTCAGTGTGCGCTCGATGAACACCGACGGCAGCGCGATGAAGACGATGTCGCGCACCGTCAGCGTCTCGGCCAGATTGGTCGTCGCCGTCAGACCCGGATGCAACTTAACGCCGGGCAGATAGCGCGAATTGAGATGCTGCTGATTGATCTCGTCGGCCACGGCGACATTGTACTCCCAGCCCACTACCTGATGCCCGTTGATGGCGATCAAGTTGCCGACGGCGGTGCCCAGATTGCCTAATCCGACAATACCCACGTGCATCACACCCTCCTCGACTGGCGCACATTGCCATGCCTGCGACCAGATAGGCCAGCAATTCTCAATTTGAACTTGACGCTCGCGCTGGATTGCCAAATCCAGCGGCTAAGGCGACGGATTTGGCAATCCGTCGGGAGCACATTTGCCAAAATGAGAATTGCTGCAGATAGGCTGTTCTCGATCACCATTATCCCACACAGTAATCTGATCGTCGTGACATTCGTCACAAGATTGTTGACTTTTTTCTGAAAGGAAGTATACTCTTGCATGAAAGATACAGCAAATTTTCATATTCTTTCAGAAAGCGCGACCATGAACATCAAAAAGACTCGCCCCAGTCTGATGGATGTTGCGCAACAAGCCGGCGTCTCCCCCTCAACAGTTTCTCGCGTCCTCAACGGCACTGTGCCTGTTCGGGATGATGTGCGAGCGCGGGTCATGGCGGTGACGGCCACGCTCGGCTACGCCCATGTACCTCATCGAACGATCAAAAGCACGCTGACGAATGCTGTCGCGCTGCTGATTCCCGATATTCTGAACCCGTTCTTTGCCGAGATCGTGCGTGGCGTGCAGGACGAAAGCGCCGACGAGTTTATGCCGCTGCTGCTGGACACCGCTGAAGACACCCAGCGCGAACAACAATATTTTCACCTGTTGACGACCCTGCCCATCTGCGGCGTGATCGTATGTGGATCGCGCATCGCGGCCGAGGATTTAGCCGTCGCCGTGAGCGGCCAAAAGACCCCGATGGTCGTCATCAACCGAGCGGTCCGCCACCCGAACGTGGCCTGTCTTATCGTCGATTTTCAATCGGCCACGCATCGCGCGGTGGGCCATTTGCTCGATCTCAATCACACCCGCATCGCGTATCTGGCCGGTCCTGGCACGTCAGAACCGTCGCTGGGGCGGCGGCGCGGGGTGGATGCGGCCCTGGGCGAAGCCGGTTTGTGCCTGAAGCCAGAACTGTGTCCCACCAGTTTTCCAAACGTCGATGGCGGTTTCCAGGCCATGAGCGCGTTGCTGGCGCTACCGGTGAACGAACGCCCCACGGCCGTGATTGCCTACAACGACATGATGGCCTTTGGCGCGCTACACGCGATACGCGCTCATCGACTGCGCGTGCCGGAAGACATCTCCGTGATCGGCATTGATGACATCGCGATGGCCGCGCATTCCAACCCGCCGCTGACCACCATCGCGCAGCCCAAGTATCGGATGGGGCGCATGGCGCTGAAAACGCTGCGACGCATGATTCAAGGCCAGCCGCCGCCCGAAGAAGGTTACACCTTGATGGAAAGCCCGCTCATCGTGCGCGAATCAACTACACTCGCCCCAACGGGCGCCTCCAACGGCAGCCACCG
>JACRBO010000329.1 GCA_016219235.1 Chloroflexota bacterium | reverse complement strand
CCCGAAGCGCAGACGTGCTGCGGCCAGCCGTTTTTCAACAGCGGCTTTCACGATCGGACGCGCGGCCTGGCGCAGCAGTGGCTCAACGTCTTCGGCCCGACCGATGGGTATATCGTGTCCCCCTCGGGTTCGTGTGTCGATATGATCCGCCATCACTATCTGGAGTTGTTCCCGGAGGGCAGCGTCGAACACGCGCTGGCAAAGTCGGTGGCCGCGCGCACCTTTGAGTTCACCCAGTTCCTCGTCGATGAGTTGAAGGTCGTCGATGTGGGCGCGCGCTTTCCGCACAAGGTCACCTATCACGCCTCGTGCCACTTGCTGCGCGGGCTGGGCGGGCGCGATCAGCCCAAACAATTATTGCAAGCGGTCAAAGGTCTCGAACTCGTGCCGTTGAATCAAGAAGAAACGTGCTGCGGCTTTGGCGGCGTTTTCAGTGTGGTCTATCCCGAAGTGTCGCGCTCGATGATGGAGACCAAAATCAAGCACATCGAAGCCAGCGGCGCTGAGGCCGTCATCGCCTGTGACGCGGGCTGTTTGATGAACATCGGCGGCGGGCTGCGCAAAGTGAACTCGCCGGTGAAAGCCATGCACTTGATCGAAGTGCTGGCGCAACAAGCGTGACGGGTTACTGTGCCACCGTCATTGCGAGGAGCGCAGTTCGCCAAGCGCGCCCCCGCTTCGCGGACAGGGCGTGCGAAGCAGTCTCCCGCGTCGGGCCGAGATTGCTTCGTCGCACGCCCTGTCCGCCGTGTGGCGGGGGCGCGCTTGGCGAACAGCGCTCGCAGTGACGGCGGCTGAGAAGTAACCGTGACGGAGGACAAAACGAGTATGAGCCACACTCCCACTCACATCGACTTTCGCTACAACACGCAGCACGTCCCGCCGCACATGCCGCCCTCGGTGCAGAAGGCGACGACAAAGTTCCTGGGCAACCGCGCGGGCCTGGTCGATCTGCTCGGCGCGGAGCAGTGGGCGGCGCTGCGGCAGGCGGGTCACGACATCCGCTGGCAGGGCATAACGCATCTCGATCGGTATCTCGTGCAACTCGAAGAACAGGTCACGCGTGCGGGCGGTCACGTGCACTGGGCGCGCGATGCCGCCGAAGCGCGTCAAATCGTGCTGGACATTGCACAGCAGCATAACGTGAAAAACGTCGTCAAGGTCAAGAGCATGGCGACGGAAGAGATCGATCTGAATCACGCGCTGCAAGCAAACGGCATTCAGGCGCTGGAAACCGATCTGGGCGAATACATCGTGCAGCTGGCGGGCGTCGGCCCGTCGCACATCATCGTCCCGGCCGTGCACCTGACCAAAGAAGGCATCGCCGATCTCTTTCACGAGAAGCTCGGCGTCGAGGCCCCGCCCGACCCGATCAAGCTGGCGGCGATTGCGCGCACCCGCCTGCGCGAAGCGTTTTTGTCCGCCGACATGGGCATCTCCGGCGCGAACTTCCTGGTGGCCGAAACCGGCACGATCGTGATTGTGCCCAACGAAGGCAACGGGCGCATGTGCACCACGCTGCCGCCGCTGCACGTCGCCGTCGTCGGCATTGACAAAGTTGTGCCTGATTGGGACAGCCTGACGGTGCTGTTGAAACTATTGGCGCGCAGTGCGACGGGCCAGAAGATCTCGACGTACACCTCGTTCATCACCGGCCCGCGCCGTGCCGACGGCGAAAACGGCCCGCAGGAATTTCACCTGGTGCTGCTCGATAACGGGCGCACGCGCATCTTGAAAGACGAGGTCGCGCGCCAGACATTGTTGTGCATCCGGTGCGGCGCGTGTCTCAATGTCTGCCCGGTGTACAACAACGTCGGCGGCCATGCGTATGGGTGGGTGTACTCCGGTCCGATCGGTTCGATTCTCTCGCCCCAGCTGCTGGGGACGAAGGTCGCCGCCGATCTGCCGTTCGCGTCGTCGCTGTGCGGCGCGTGTGGCGACATCTGCCCGGTGAAGATTCCCATTCCCGATGTGCTGCTGCGCCTGCGCCATCGCGTGGTTGAAGGCGATCAGGTCGAAGGGCCGGTCGCGCCGCCGATCATTCGCGCGGGGGCCAGCGCGGGTACAATCGCGTTTGGTCTGCCGTGGTTGTATCGTCTGGGATCGAGTGTGCTCAAGGTCGTGCAAGCGCCATTGCGGCGCGATGGCTGGCTGCCGAATCTGCCGCCGCCGCTGAATCGCTGGACGATGGCGCGGCCGTTTCCCGCCTTCAATAACGATTTTCGAGCATGGTGGCGGGCCAGGCGCAAAACGAACAATCGATGACGAACAAGATGAGATCGAAAGGCAAGGCACTAACATGATAACCAACCCGGCCCGTGACGAAATGCTTGGCAAGGTGCGTGCGGCCCTGGGACGCACGGCAGATTCATCGGTTGCGCCAATTCCACCCTCGGCGCGCGTCGGACCGCGCGTGCCGCATGACACATCCACTGAGATCGATGCGCTGTTGGCCGAGATCGGCAAGTTGACCGGCGTCACGAAGCGCTTATCGCAGCCGGCCGACCTGAGGATGGCGCTCGCGGAGTTAGTCGCGGCGGAGCACGTCAAGAAGGCGACGCTGTGGCAGACACCTGAACTGCAGCAACTATGTGTCGCCGATACTCTATCAGAACTGGGCGTTGAGATCGTCTCGCCTTACGCCGATAATCGCGCCATCGCCGAATGCGATCTGGGGGTGACCGGCGTCGATGCGGCGCTGCCGGAGACCGGTACGCTGCTGCTGCGCTCATCCGCGGAGAAGGTGCGCACGGTGTCGCTGGTGCCGCGCATCCACCTCGCCATCCTGCGACCCGCCGCCCTGCGCGCCGATCTGCATCAGGCGTTTGCCGACGTGAAGCACGACCACTACTTCGTCTTCGTCACCGGCCCCAGCCGCACGGCCGACATCGAATTGACGCTGACCATCGGCGTGCACGGGCCGAAAGCGCTGCACGTGTGGGTGATGGACTGAGTACATCCGCACAATCGGCCTGAAGTCCCGACGGAGCGGCGTCAAGATAATAATTTTGAATCGGAGGTAGGGGCGAGGCATTCGCGTCTGAAGCCCTGTCAAACAGAACGCCTGATGTAGTCGAGAGATTGAGCCGGCTGAATCCACGTGCGAATCCTCGCTCCCTCCGGTCAGGATCGATTTCAAAACGCAAACCTCAACGTCCATATCGACCTTTCAGATATTGTCGTTTCTTCAGTTCCCACGCGTGCTTTGCGGCGGCGATCAGCCTCCGTTCAATCGATCGATCAAACGCGGTCGAGACTCTACAATCGTACTGGCGTGAAATACGGAAGACGCCAATCTGCCCCTTGACTCTCCCCCCACTGGAAGGTGTATAGTATGCGCGTATCAGTAACCTCCCCGCGCGCGCATGGAGCGAATGATGTTCAAGATTGGCGACTTCAGCAAGCTGTCACAAGTTTCGATCAAGACCTTGCGTTACTATGATGAGATCGGTCTGCTCAAGCCGGGTGAGATCGATCGGTTCACCGGCTACCGCTACTACGCGGCCGGCCAACTCTCGCGCCTCAATCGCATCCTGCTGTTGAAAGGGCTGGGGCTGTCGCTCGATCAGATCGGGCGGCTGCTGGAAAGCGACCTGTCACCCGATCAACTGCGCGGCATGCTCAAGTTGCGGCGCGCCGAGATCGAGCGCTCGATCGAGGAAGAAGAGGCGCGGCTGGCGCAAGTGGCGGCGCTGCTCAATCAAATCGAACAGGAGAATACCCTCATGTCACAATATGATGTCGTCATCAAGAAGATCGCGCCCGTGCACATCGCGTCGATCCGGGACGTGGTGGCTAACTACGGCGCGCAAAGCGAGCTGTGGGGCGAACTGGACGCGTATCTGGCGCAGCACAACGTCAAACCGGCTGCGCCCTGCCTCACGCTCGATCACAACGACGGCTACAAAGAGCACGGTGTCGATCTGGAAGTGTGCGAAGTGATCGACTCCGAACTGCCCGTGTCCGATCGGGTGCGCGTGTACGACCTGCCCGCCGTTGAGACGATGGCCTGCTCAGTGCATCACGGCCCGTTTAACCAACTTGGCAACGGTTACCAGGCGTTGATGCGCTGGGCCGAGGCCAACGGCTACCGCTTCGGCGGTTTCAGCCGCGAGGTGTATCTGCACGTCGACGGCAACGAAGCCGCGAACGTGGCGGAGATTCAGATCCCGGTCGAGAAGGTTTAGCGCGCACGGCGCGCCCTCACCCCGCGAAGCGCCCCTCTCCCGAAATAAAAAGTGAATTTCGGGAGAGGGGAAGATGAACCCACATGAAAACACCCTTAACGATTCAACCCGTTGCCGGTTTCAAAGCGCTGGATGGTTGCCACTGTGTCACCGCGTCGTTCAAGAAGGTCTGCGCCTTCAATCGCTATGACGTCAGTGAAGAGATGTTGTTCGGCCTGGGCGCCGGACCGGGTTTCATGTACTGGCATCAACGCGGCTCGCTGCCATTCTTTGGCGGTCGCGGCAGCGCTGATTTCAATCAGGCTGTGGCCCGGCGTACCGGCATTCAGGTGATTGAGCACGAGACCGGCAGCCGGAAGAAGGCCGACCGTGAATTGTTGCGATTGCTGTACGCCGGTCAGCCGGTTTGCCTGTATGCCGATATGGCGTATCTCACCTACCTGGACTTGCCGGAAGACGCGCACTTCGGCGGACACCTCATCGTTGCGGCGGGCTATGAGGCCGCGACGCGAACCGTGGTGATCGCAGACCTCGAACCGAAAATGACGGGCGTCAAAACGGGTCACTTCTATACCCTGCCGCTGGAGCAGCTGGCGCTGGCGCGCGCCTCGAATCATCAACCATTCCCCCCGAAGAATCACTGGTTCACGTTTGACTTCGCACACGCCCATCCGCCTGAACGCGCGGAGATCTACGCCGCCATCGATCAAACTGCGCAAGCGATGCTGCACCCGCCGATCAAGAATATGGGCGTGGCTGGCATCCGCACCGCCGCGACTCGCGTCCGGCAGTGGTCCGCCCAATTCGATCCGCAGGCGCTGCGCGCCGCGCTATT